>PEUR01000122.1 GCA_002780675.1 Gallionellales bacterium CG03_land_8_20_14_0_80_55_15
CGAGTCGGATTGCACAATTTGTGGGGCACATTGCGGCGTTGCAACTCCTTGGAATGGAACAACCATTCCGCGTCGTTGCGCCTTGCACTGCACCCCAAATGGGTCAGGCAGGCATTTCGCCATCAGGCGAAAGCTCGCAAAAATCGCGCACTCCAACCCGTCCAACTGCCGTTTCTAGGATGATGCGAAAGCCGACAGCGCGCGCAGTGCTGCGACACCGACAGGCTCTTTAATCTGAATCGGCACGATACCGATACGCCTGGCATAGCGTTCCCGTATGGTCGGTATTTGCGTCCATTCCTGTTGCGCACGTTGTTGCAACAACCCGGATGGGGCACTATGAGTATCTTGCCCATCATGTTCTCCTTAGTCTTGAAGGCGACCGATTTCGGCGAGCTTTTCTTTCAGGGTAATTTTGTCCAGTTTCTCGATGGGCAAATTCATGAACAATTGGATGCGGCGTGCCAATTGCGCGTAGGCAGTTTTGAATGCGGCACGGCGAGCTTCATCACCCTCAATATGCGCGGGATCAGGAATACCCCAGTGCGCGGTGGCGGGCTTGCCCGGCCAGATCGGGCAGCTCTCACCCGCCGCGTTATCACAAACAGTGAAGATAAAATCAATTTCAGGTGCGCCGGGGGCGGCGAATTCATCCCAGCTTTTGCTGCGCAGCCCTTCGATGCTGTGACCCTGCGCCTGCAACAGTTCGATCGCGCCCGGATTGACTTTGCCTGCGGGCTTGCTGCCGGCGCTGTAGGCTTTGAACTTACCCTTCCCCAGGCTATTGAACAGCACCTCACCCAGAATGCTGCGCGCGGAATTACCGGTACATAACACCAGCACGTTATATTGCTTTTCAGTCATTTTGCTTCTCCCATTAACGTTATCAACATTTTTTAACCGGCATGGCACAGGCATTGCCCTCGCAACAGTTTTCTGTCAAAAAAGCCAGCATCCCGTTCATCGCCGCAAAATTGGCCGCGTAATAAACAAAACGCCCATCCTGACGGCTAACCACCAAGCCAGCGTGACACAACTTATTGAAATGAAACGACATATTAGCTGGAGACACATCCAGCTTCTCGGCCAGCTGCCCTGCCGCCATGCCTTGTGGTCCGCAGACCACCAGCAGACGAAAAATCGCCAGTCGCGTAGGTTGCGCCAGTGCCGCCAGTGCCGTCACTACCTGTTCTGATTCCATGATTTTATATTTCAATTATTAAACAATTATTAAAATGACAGTCGCAATTAAAACAGAAAACCTTTAAACGTTCAATAAAAATTGATGGCTATGTCGCGATTAGCTATGGGTGACTTTACAAACCTCAGCATGTGTTTGGAACACACGCTAAAGATTTATCATTCCCGCTTTTGCGGGAATGACGCATAAACCCGGAAAAAGCATTTGTCCACGAAAAAAGGTTTTTAGGATAAATCAGCGTTTCCTCAGGTTAATGAACTTTTTGGGATTAACACGCGGCATCCTGCTCCAGCAGCGCGCCGATTTCCTGCAAGGAGGGTAACTCTTGCAAAGCGCGCAGATTCAAGTCATCGAGCAACCGTTTGGTGGTAGCGAATAGCTCGGGGCGGCCTGGCGTATCGCGTGTGCCGACGACTTCTATCCAGTTACGGGATTCCAGCGTCTTGAGGATATTTGATGAAACCGCCACCCCGCGTATTTCCTCGATGTCGCCGCGCGTCACCGGCTGATGGTAGGCGATAATGGCCAGCGTTTCCAGCACCGCGCGCGAGTAACGCGGTGGCTTTTGCGGGTTCAGCCTATCCAGATAGCTCTGCATTTCCGGGCGGGCTTGGAAGCGCCAGCCGCTCGCCACCCGCGTCAATTCCACCCCGCGCCCCTGCCAGTCTTGGGCAAGCTCTGCCAGCAGCGTTTCAAGTTCGCGATTGCTTAATGGGGTATCGCCCAACTGCTTGAGCTCACTCAACGACAGCGGCTCTGCGCTGACCAGCAATGCCGCCTCAATGATGAACTTCGGCTTCATCTCACTCGGCTTGAGTGCCTCGGCTGCTACGGACATAGATGCTCCCAAAAGTTTCGCCTTGCTGGATTTCCAGCAAAAATTCCCTGGCCAATTCCAGCATGGCGATGAACGTGACCACCAGCTTAGGCAGCCCCTCCTCGATTACAAACAGGCTCTCGAAGGTGACGTATTCGCCGCCGCGCAGGCAGCGCAGAATGTGCGCCATCTGTTCGCGCACCGACAGTTGTTCGCGGCGCACAGTGTGATGGGTATGCAACTTGGCGCGGGTCAATAAGCCCAGCCAGGCTTGTTGCAATTCCTCCACGCTGATTTCCGGCAGGCGCGCATCAACGATTTGCTCGATCAATACCTGCGCCACCTCGAAATCCCGTCCGGCTTGCGGCAAGGCATTGAGTTGCTGCGCGGCCTGTTTCATTTGCTCATATTCCAGCAAACGGCGCATCAGCTCGACGCGCGGATCATCATTGTCTTCTTCGCTGATTTTCGGCGGACGCGGCAACAACATGCGCGACTTGATCTCGATCAGCACCGCCGCCATGAGCAGATATTCCGCCGCCAGCTCCAACCTGTGCTGCTGCATCATCTCGATGTAGCTCAGGTATTGCCGTGTCAGTTCCGCCATCGGAATGTCCAGCACATCCAGATTGTGACGTCGTATCAGATACAACAGCAAATCCAGCGGCCCCTGAAACGCCTCCAGCACCAGCTCCAGCGCGTCCGGCGGGATATACAAATCCAGCGGCATGGACAGCATGAGTTCACCTTGAAGGTAGGCGCGATGCACGGTTAGTCCGTCAGGCATGACTTATTGACACATAGACCTTATGTCCACAAAAATACAAAAAAAATCAGCGGCACGAAAAACGCCACCAGAGATCACCCGCAACGAATTGGATTGTTTTATTCAAGTGCGACCTCGATGCAATGTGAACGATGCGACCGCTCGTCAACGCATCTGCCTGTCAGCTGTAGCTCAAGCCCATTGCCTCGCGCACGTCGCGCATGGTCTCCCGCGCCAGTTTGCGGGCTTTTTCGTTGCCGTCGGCGATGATGTTGCGCACCAGCGAGGGGTCGTCCAGATACAGTTGGGCGCGTTCGCGCATCGGGCGTTGCTCGTCCAGCACCGCATCAATCACCGGCTGTTTGCATTCGATGCAGCCGATACCCGCGCTCTTGCAGCCTTGCATCACGCTCTGCCGAGTCTGCTCGCTCGAATAAATTTGATGCAAAGCCCATACCGGACATTTTTCCGGGTCGCCGGGGTCGGTGCGGCGCACGCGTGCCGGGTCAGTCGGCATGGTGCGAATTTTTTTGGCGACACCCACTTCGTCTTCACGCAGCGTGATGGTGTTGTTGTAGGACTTGGACATTTTCTGTCCGTCCAGACCGGGCATCCTGGAGGCTGCGGTCAACATGGATTGCGGTTCGGACAAAATCATCTTGCCGCCGCCTTCCAGATAACCGAACAGCCGCTCGCGGTCCCCCAGGCTCAGGCTTTGCTGTTCGTCCAGCAAGGCCTTGGCCGATTCCAGCGCCTCAGCATCGCCCTGTTGCTGGAAGCGCGTGCGCAATTCCTGATAAAGCCTGCCTTTCTTGCCGCCCAGTTTTTTCACCGCCGCTTCGGCCTTTTCTGCAAAGCCCGGATCACGCCCGTAAAGATGGTTGAAGCGGCGCGCGATCTCGCGGGTAAATTCGATATGCGGCACCTGGTCTTCGCCGACCGGCACTTGCGTGGCGCGGTAGATCAAAATGTCCGCGCTTTGCAGCAGCGGGTATCCCAGAAAGCCGTAGGTGCTCAAGTCCTTTTCGACAAGTTTGGCTTGTTGATCCTTGTAGGTGGGCATACGTTCCAGCCAGCCCAGCGGAGTAATCATGGACAATAACAGATGCAATTCAGCGTGTTCCGGCACTTTCGACTGGATGAACAGCGTCGCGTGAGCTGGGTCAACGCCCGCCGCCAGCCAGTCCACCACCATATCCCAGACGCTTTGCTCGATGATTTGCGGGGCATCGTAATGCGTGGTCAGCGCGTGCCAGTCAGCCACGAAGAACAGGCATTCAAACTCGTGCTGCATTTTTACCCAGTTTTGCAACACGCCGTGGTAATGCCCCAAATGCAAACTTCCTGTAGGACGCATGCCCGATAAAACGCGATCTGCAAACATACTTAAACCCCAACCAAAATAAAAAGAAACTTCTCTACCAAGCCGACCAACGGCAACAACACCCTGCCCAATACGGGCGTAATTGCCAGAAAGATCAATATAAACATTCCATAAGGCTCGATCCGGCTCAACTGATAAGCCTGGCGATGCGGCAGCAAGCTGACCGCCACCCGCCCGCCATCCAGCGGCGGCAGCGGCAACAGGTTCAACACCAGCAGCACCACGTTAATCTTGATACCGATAACCGCCATGCCCATTAACGGTTCGGCAAAATAACTGTCAGGAGAAGCAGAGGCAAACTTGAACAATACCGTCCAGGCGAACGCCATCGCCAGATTCGAGGCGGGACCGGCAAGCGCCACCCACAGCATGTCTTTTTTGGGATTGCGCAAGGCGCCAAAATTCACCGGCACGGGCTTCGCCCAGCCGAACAGCACGCCGCCCAACACCAGCGTCAGCAGCGGCAACAGCACCGTGCCGAGCGGGTCTATGTGGCGTAGCGGATTGAGGCTGATGCGCCCCTGCAAATAAGCGGTGTTATCGCCAAAATGCCGCGCCACATAACCATGCGCCGCCTCATGCAAGGTAATGGCGAACAGGATGGGGATGGCTGCTATCGCAACCGTTTGAATCAATTCATTTATTTGCATTATTCAAGAATCCCGAAGGGCGCAATGTCGCCCCTGCCCTGCCTTATCAATACGGGCGTTTCGCCTGTCAGATCAATCACCGTAGTGAAATCCGCCCCCGCCGCCCCCCCGTCTATCACCGCATCAACCTTCTTTTCCAGCAATTCACGAATCACCTCGGCATCGTTCAGCGGCCAGACTTCGTCGGGCAAAATCAGCGTAGAGCTGGACATCGGCTCGCCCAGTTCTTCCAGCAAGGCCAACGCCACCGGATGATCAGGCACGCGTATACCGATGGTGCTGCGCTTGGGATGCTGCAAACGTTTGGGCACTTCGCGGGTAGCTTCCAGAACAAAGGTATAGCTGCCCGGCGTATTCGCCTTGAGCAAACGAAACTGCGCGTTATTTACCCGCGCATAGGTGGAAATTTCGGATAAGTCGCGACACATCAGCGTGAGGTGGTGCTGTTCGTCCAGCTGGCGTATCTGGCGGATGCGGCTCACTGCATTCTTGTCGTCCAGATGACAGCCCAGCGCATAGCAGGAATCGGTGGGATACACCACGATGCCGCCGTTGCGCACGATGTCAGCCGCCTGACGGATCAGGCGCAGGTTGATGTTGTTGGGATAAATGGTAAAAAATTGCGACATGATTAAAACGCATCCAAGGTTAAGACAGTTAAGGAAGCACTGATTTATTCGTCATTCCGGCGCAAGCCGGAATCCAGCGCTTTGATTAAAAAAGGTTTTCTCCTTTGCGAAAACAACAAAATCGAATAAATCAGCCCCTCCTTAATGTAAGGAAAAGGATTGCCAGACAGGACGGCAGATCAGCGGAAGGTCGGGCAAGTGTCCCATATCCCGGTAACTTTCGCCCGGCCCGTGAAAATCCGAACCGCAGGAAGCCGCCAGATTGAACTGGTCGGCATAGCGCGCAAATTCGACATATTGCTCCGGCGTATGGCTGCCGGTAACGACCTCCAAAGCCTGCCCGCCCAAATGAACAAATTCGGCCAGCAATTCTTGCAAGGTTTTTTTACCCATGCTGTTCTTGCCGACCATGTAACGACCGGGATGCGCCAGCACCGCCACGCCGCCACTGCCGCGTATCCAGCTAATCGCATCGGCAAGAGTCGCCCATTGATGCGCGACATAGCCTGGCTTTCCCGTCACCAGATAGCGGTTAAAAACGCTTTTCATGTCCTTGCAATGTCCCGCTTCGACCAGATAGCGAGCGAAGTGTGCGCGACCTATCATTGTCGGATTGCCTGCGAATTTGAGCGCACCCTGCAATACCCCGCCGATTCCCGCCTTGGCCAACTCATCGGCCATTTTTCGGGCGCGTTCGCCGCGCCCGCTGCGCACACTTTGCAACCCTTCCTTCAACGGCGGATAGTCGGGATCAATGCCTAGCCCAACGATGTGCAAGGTATGCTTGCGCCACGTCACGGAGATTTCCACACCGTTGATAAACGCCATGCCGAACCGAGCAGCCACCGCACGCGCCTCATCCAGCCCATCGGTATCGTCGTGATCGGTCAGCGCCAATACTTTTACGCCACGCGCTGCGGCGCGATTGACCAGTTCGGTCGGCGTGAGCGTGCCGTCAGAAACCGTGGAATGACAGTGCAGGTCGTAATCTAACATTCGAGCGATGAAAAACTAAAAAAAAATTTTATAATCCGCAGATTACGCAGATTTTCGCAGATTCTTAAACCGTGCCCCCCCTCACCCGAACTCAGCCAAAAAAGTTGAAAATTCAATTTTTTCACCGATGGGTTAATTCCGAATAATCTGCGTAATCTGCGGATAAAAGCTTTTTCTGAAATCATGCGTCACCGCCGCCTTTCTTCATTACCTTGCCTTCTTCCGCGCGCCTGCGGCGCACCTCCTTGGGGTCAGCCAACAGCGGCCGATATATCTCGACGCGATCTAATTCGCGCAGCACCGCATCTGGCTTGGTCAGCTTGCCAAAAATGCCCAGCCTGGTCTTGGACAAATCAATTTCAGGATATTTTTCAAGTATGCCGCTGACCATTACCGCATCTTGTGCCGTCGTCCCGGGCGGCACGGCAAGTTTCAGCAAGGTCTGCTGGTGTGGCAGGGCATAGACCACTTCAACATTAATATTTTCACTCATGGTTGCAAATAAACCTTTTCAGCGCGTTCAATAAAAGCATCCACGAAGCTGTTGGCAATGTAGTGAAACACCGGCCCCACCAGCTTTTCCAACAGTTTATTGGAAAATTCGTAATGCAAACGAAATTCTATTTTACAGGCGGAATCACTCAGCGGGATAAATCGCCAACATCCGTCCAGCTGGCGGAAGGGTCCGTCCTGCAAGGTGATGTCTATCTGATGCGGCGGAGTGCGCACGTTTTCAGTGGTAAACGATTGTTTAATATGATGATAGTTGATATGGACGGTGGCATGAATTTTATTGCCTTCCAGTGTGGTGACACTCCCCCCCCCGCACCAGGGCAAAAACTCGGGATATTCTTCCACCGTGTCAACCAGATTGAACATCTGTTCCGCGCTGTGCGCGACCAATACTGTTTTCTCTACTGATGCCATGAGCAATCTAGCCGCTATTCCAAAGGCTGGTAGAATAGCCGAACACACTGCAAAATTCACCTGCCATGAGCATTATCCAGAATAAAAAAGCGTTTCACGAATACTTCATCGAAGACAAATACGAGGCCGGCATCATGCTGGAAGGCTGGGAAGTCAAGGCCATCCGCGCCGGACGCGCGCAACTCAAGGAAGCCTACGTCACCGCCAAGGATGGCGCGCTCTACCTGTTCGGCTCGCATATCAGCCCCCTGTTGAACGCCTCGACGCACATCCATCCCGATCCGGTACGCACCCGCAAACTGTTGCTGCACGCCGCAGAAATCGAAAAAATCATCAACAAGGTGCAACGCGCAGGCTACACCGTCATGCCAATTGATCTGCATTACAAGGGCGGGCGCGTCAAACTGACCATCGGTCTTGCCAAAGGCAAAAAGCTCCACGACAAGCGCGCCACGGAAAAGGAAAAAGACTCCAAACGCGAAGCCGCACAGGCCATGAAAAAAGAACGGCGTTAACGGGCATGGCAATGATGCCACCCCCGATAACCCGCCCTGCCCCATTGCCCCTCACCTCGCTCTCCCCTTCACCAATAGGGGAAAATGCGAACGAACCGCTGCGCGAGTTTTAATTCAAATAGCCCCTAGGAGTCTGTCGGACTTGAAGAATCGTAGCGAAAATTTGGCTGGGCGAGGGCAGATTTTGCTGGTTTCGCAGGTCA
>PEUR01000111.1:0-3990 GCA_002780675.1 Gallionellales bacterium CG03_land_8_20_14_0_80_55_15
TCCCTTTGGGAGAGGGGGGACGGGGGTGAAGGAACGGGCATGGAGAGTTTCATCATCAGGGGTGGTTACTTTTCCATGCCCGTTAGGGCGAGGGAACGATCAACGATTCATCATTCGGGGTGGACTGCGCCATCACCGTCAGCTCTTGCATCAATTGCACCGCTAGTTCTTCTATCGAGCGGGATGTGGTGTCGAACCATTTGATACCCTCGCGGCGCATCATTTTTTCGGCGGCTTTTACTTCATGGCGGCAGTTTTCCAGCGAGGCATATTGGCTGTTGGGGCGACGTATTTCGCGTATGCGGTGTAATGGCTCGGGAGCGATGGTCAGGCCGAACAGTTTGTCGCGATAAGGCAACAATCGCTGCGGCAGTTGGTCGCGCTCGAAGTCTTCCGGTATCAGCGGGTAGTTGGCGGCTTTCAGGGAAAACTGCATGGACAGATACAAGCTGGTCGGGGTTTTGCCGCTTCGCGATACGCCCACCAGGATGAGATCGGCGTAGTCAAGATCGGCATCGGCGATGCCGTCATCATGCGCCATGGTAAAGTTTATCGCGGCGATGCGCGTGTCGTATTGCGGGCCGGACTGGCTGTGCGAGCGTCCCACGGCGCGTGTATGGCGAGAGCCGAGTTCCTGTTCCAGCGGCGCAATGAAGGTGTCGAACAAATCCATGAAAAATGCCTGTCCCCGGTGCAGCAGCGCACAGATTTCGGGATGGGTGACGGTCATGATGACGATGGGCTGTATGCCCTCGCGCCGATTGATTGCGTTGATTTGTTCCAGGCATTGGGCGGCTTTTTCCAGACTATCCAGGAAAGGATAGCGTATCGCGTGGAATTCGATGCCATCGAATTGCGTGAGCATTCCACGCCCCAATGTTTCGACCGTGATGCCGGTGCCGTCGGAAATGTAGATTACAGTGCGTTTCTGGGTAGTCATGTTGATCTTCCTGGCGTGGTAGGGGCGTGGCGATTTTAGCATCGGATGCTTTTTTGCTTGCGGCATGTATCGGCAACCGAGACAATGCCCCTTGTCATATTGGTAACGCCTCATTCGTGCTACGTTCATCAACAGGGAGAACCTCATGCATCCGTACGTTATTCCGTTTGAAACACTGGGTATCGCCAACCTTCCCGAAGTGGGCGGCAAAAATGCCTCGCTGGGTGAAATGATCGCCCATCTCGGTTCGTCAGGGGTGCAAGTTCCCGGCGGCTTTGCCACCACGGCGCAGGCTTACCGTGATTTTTTGGCGCAGGACGGGCTGGATCAGCGCATCGCGGCGACGTTGGAAAAACTCGATGTGGCGGATGTGGCGGCACTGAGTAAAGCCGGTCGCACGATACGCGACTGGATCGTCGCCGCACCTTTGCCCGCACAACTGGAAGCGCAGATACGCTGGCATTACACCCGTCTGGCGGCGGACGGGGCAGGCAGTTTTGCGGTGCGTTCCTCGGCGACGGCGGAAGATTTGCCGGACGCTTCATTTGCCGGGCAGCAGGAAACTTTCCTTAATATTCAAGGTATTGAAAATATTCTGCACACCATCCGCGAGGTGTTCGCGTCGCTGTATAACGATCGCGCCATTGCTTATCGCGTACACAAGCATTTTGCTCATAACGAGGTCGCCTTGTCGGCGGGGGTGCAGTATATGGTGCGCGCCGATCTGGGCGCGTCCGGCGTGATGTTTACGCTGGATACCGAGTCCGGTTTCCGCGACGTGGTATTCATCACTGCGGCCTTCGGGCTGGGCGAGATGGTGGTGCAGGGGGCGGTCAACCCCGATGAATTTTATGTACACAAGCCACAACTGGCGGCGGGCTTCCCGGCCATCATCCGCCGCACGCTGGGGTCAAAACAGCAGCGCATGGTGTTTGACGCGCAGCGTTCAGCCGGACGTTCGACGCGCATCGAAGCCGTGCCTGACAGCGACCGGATGCGCTTCTCGTTGAGTGATGCCGACGTGTTGCAACTGGCGCGCTACGCCGTGTCTATCGAGCAACACTATGGCTGCCCGATGGACATCGAGTGGGGGCGTGACGGTCTGGACGGCAAACTGTATATCCTGCAAGCGCGCCCGGAAACGGTGAAGTCTCGCGCCTTGGGCAGACAGCAACAATTCCGCCTGCTGCAACGCGGGGAGGTACTGGCGGAAGGTCGCGCCATCGGACAAAAGATCGGCGCGGGGCGGGTGCGTATCGTTGCCAGCCCGGCAGAAATGGGCAAGGTGCAACGCGGTGACGTGCTGGTCACCGACATGACCGACCCCGACTGGGAACCGGTGATGAAAAAGGCCGCCGCCATCGTCACCAATCGCGGCGGGCGCACTTGTCACGCCGCTATCATCGCGCGCGAGCTGGGGATTCCCGCCATCGTCGGTTGCGGGGATGCGACCGCCACCCTGCCGGATGGCGCTGCCGTCACCGCATCGTGCGCCGAGGGCGATACCGGTTTTATCTATCAGGGAACCTTGCCGTTCGAGGTGCTGGAGCAAAGCGCCGCAGCCTTGCCGGCATTGCCCGTCAAGTTGATGCTCAACGTCGGTAATCCGACACTGGCGTTCGAGTTCTCACAACTGCCCTCGGCGGGCGTGGGATTGGCGCGTCTGGAATTCATCATCAACAACCTGATCGGCATTCACCCCAAAGCCGTGCTGGAATACGGCAAACTCCCGGAAAAATTGCGCGCAGACGTGCTGCAACGCGCCGCTGGTTACGCCGATCCCGTCGAGTTTTATGTGGAAAAACTCAGCGAAGGCGTGGCGACGCTGGCAGCCGCGTTCTGGCCGAAACCGGTGATTGTGCGGCTGTCCGATTTCAAGTCCAACGAATATCGCAAGCTGTTGGGCGGCGAACGCTACGAGCCGGTCGAAGAGAACCCGATGATCGGTTTTCGGGGCGCGGGACGTTATGTCGCGGCGGGCTTTGTTGATTGCTTCGAGCTGGAATGTCGCGCCATGCTGCGGGTGCGCGAGAAGCTGGGTTACCGCAACGTCGAGGTTATGATCCCGTTCGTGCGCACCGTGGGCGAGGCGCGCGAAGTGGTCGCCGCGCTGGAAAAAAATGGCCTGAAACGCGGCGAACAGGGCTTGCGCCTGATTATGATGTGCGAGATTCCTTCCAACGCCTTGCTGGCGGAGGATTTTTTGCAATACTTCGACGGTTTTTCCATCGGCTCGAATGACCTGACGCAACTGACGCTGGGGCTGGATCGGGATTCCAGTCTGGTGGCGGAACGCTTCGACGAGCGCGATCCCGCCGTCAAGGCACTGTTGCAGAGGGCGATTAGCGCCTGCAACCGTCTGGACAAATACGTCGGCATCTGCGGGCAAGGCCCGTCCGACCACTTCGATTTTGCGCTATGGCTGATGGAGCAGGGCATTCAGACCATTTCGCTGAATCCCGATACGCTGCTGGAAACCTGGCGCAAATTGGGGCAATAAGGGCAGCGTGACGCTGCGGCAGTTCTTTTGCTATACTCCGCCCGCCCATTTTTGGCACATACCGCGGATATTTCTAAGCCATTCGGGGCGATCAAGTGGGTAGGGTGAAAAAGTTGGCAGGGTGGAAAAAGTGTAGCGTTTCCACCCCTAATACAAGGACGGTGATGCGCGAGCGCCCAGCCCCTGCCTGCATTCAATACACGACGTAGCCTTGTTTTTTCGGTCGAACCCGAACCCGTGGAGAGCCTGTGAGTTCAAATTATGACGAGTCATCCTTCAAGGTGCTGCGCGGCCTTGAACCCGTGCGCCAGCGTCCGGGCATGTACACCACGCTGGATAATCCCAACCACATCATCACCGAGGTGGTGGATAACGCCTGCGATGAAGCGTTAGCCGGATTTTCCGACCACATCACCGTCACGGCACACGCCGACGGGTCGGTATCCGTGCAGGACGAAGGGCGGGGAATCCCGGTCGGCATTCATCCTGAAGAAGGGGTATCGGTGGTCGAAGTGGCGTTTACCGTGCTTCACGCGGGCGGCAAGTTCAA
>PEUR01000111.1:4003-8017 GCA_002780675.1 Gallionellales bacterium CG03_land_8_20_14_0_80_55_15
GGAGCCTACAAATTTGCGGGCGGCTTGCACGGGGTCGGCGTGGCCGTCACCAACGCGCTGTCCAAGGCGGTCGAGGTCACGGTGTACCGTGAGGGCGGCGAACACCATATCAGATTCGAGCATGGCGTGGCCGTCAGTCCGTTGCTCAAAGTGGCCGATTGCGCCAAGCGTAAGAGCGGCACGACGGTGCGCGCCTGGCCCGATAGCCAGTATTTCGATAATCCTGCCATCAATCTGGCGCAACTGGAACGCGCCTTGCGCGCCAAGGCGGTACTGCTGCCGGGCGTGACCGTTACCCTGAATATCGAGAAGACCGGCGAGAGCCGGTCGTGGAATTATCCCGATGGTTTGCGCGGCTATCTCGCCGAGGCACTGGCTGACGAGGAACTGGCCGCGCCCATTTTCGACGGCGGGCGTTATGTCGGCAAAAATGACGATAACTACGACGAGGGCGAAGGCGCGGCCTGGGCGCTGGCCTGGGCGGAGGAGGGGGCGATCACCCGCGAGTCCTACGTCAATCTGATTCCCACCTGGTCGGGCGGAACGCACGATTCCGGTTTGCGCGACGGCGTGTTTGGTGCGGTCAAGGGCTTTGTCGAGCTGCACGGCATGTTGCCCAAAGGGGTCAAGCTGACTTCGGACGACGTGTTTTCGCGCGTCAGTTTTGTGCTGTCCGCCAAGGTGCTCGACCCTTCCTTTCAGGGGCAGACCAAGGAAAAGCTGGTGTCGCGCAGCGCCTTGAAACTGGTCTCGATGCTGGTGACCGACCCTTTGTTGTTGTGGCTCAACGAACATGTCGAGTACGGCAAGCGCATCGCGGAAATCTCTATTAAACAGGCGCAAAGTCGCATGAAGTCGCGGCAGAAGGTCGAGAAGCGCAAGAGTTCGTCGGTCGCCGTGCTGCCCGGAAAACTGACCGATGCGGCGGACTTCAACCCGGAGCGCAACGAGCTGTTTCTGGTCGAGGGTGATTCGGCGGGCGGCTCGGCCAAGCAGGGGCGCGACAAGGAGTTTCAGGCCATTTTGCCGTTGCGCGGCAAGGTGCTCAACACCTTCGAGGTGGATCGCAATCGGCTGTTTGCCAATACCGAAGTGCATGACATCGCAGTGGCGATAGGCGTGGAGCCGCACGATATGGACGACAAAACGGATCTTTCCGGCTTGCGTTATCACAGCATTTACATCATGGCCGACGCGGACGTGGACGGCTCGCATATCGCCACCTTGTTGTTGACGCTGTTCTTCCGGCATTTTCCCAAACTGGTCGCGGCGGGGCATATCTACCTGGCGCAACCGCCGCTGTTCCGCATAGACGTACCCGCGCAGGGCAAAAAGCCGTTGCGCAAACTGTATGCCCTGAATGCCGACGAGCTGGCGGCAATGGAAGAGCGGATGCGCAAGGACAAGGTCAGGCCAGGTTCATGGAGCGTCTCGCGCTTCAAAGGGCTGGGCGAGATGAATCCCGTGCAGTTGTGGGAAACCACCATGTGTCCCGACACGCGCCGCGCGCTGTGCGTCGCGCTGGACGCGGGGTCGTTCGCGGCGACCGGGGCGACCATGAACATGTTGATGGCGAAAAAGGAATCCGGCTTGCGGCGGGAATGGCTGGAGTTTCACGGTAACGAGGTGACAGGCGATGTCTGATAATCAGGAAGAATTATTTGCGCTGGCCGACGTTGCGGAACCACTCGTCAGCGAGCCGGGCGAGGCGGTTGAACCGTTAGCCGAACAAGGCAATGGGGGGAAGGGCGGCAACCGGCGCGAGTTTGCGCCCCTGCCGGATTTGCCGGAAGGCGACTCCGTGCCGCTCGCGCTATATGCCGAGCGCGCCTATCTGGAATATGCGGTTTCGGTGGTGAAAGGGCGGGCGCTGCCCGATGTTTGTGACGGGCAGAAGCCAGTGCAGCGCCGCATTTTGTATGCGATGCGCGAGATGGGGCTGACGCACAACAGCACCTACGTCAAATCGGCGCGCGTGGTGGGCGAAGTGCTGGGCAAGTTTCACCCGCACGGCGACAGCTCTGCCTACGATGCGATGGTGAGGCTGGCGCAGAGTTTCTCCCTGCGCTACCCGCTGGTGGATGGTCAGGGCAATTTCGGTTCGCGCGACGGCGATAATTCCGCCGCGATGCGTTACACGGAAGCGCGTTTGACCCCCATTTCTGAAGTGTTGCTGTCTGAGTTGGACAGCGGCACGGTGGACATGATCCCGAATTACGACGGGCATTTTCAGGAACCCGCCATGCTGCCGGCGCGTTTGCCTATGGTGTTGCTCAACGGCGCATCGGGCATCGCGGTCGGCATGGCGACAGAAATCCCTTCGCATAATTTGTTTGAGGTCGGCAGCGCCGCCGCGTTGTGCGTCAGGAAGCCAGATTGCTCGGATGCCGAATTGTTGGAACAGGTCGCAGGTCCCGACCTGCCCAGCGGCGGACAGATTATTTCCTCGCCGCTGGAGATACGCGAGTGTTACCGCACCGGGCGCGGCTCGCTGAAAGTTCGCGCGCGCTGGAAAGTCGAAGAGCTGGCGCGCGGGCAATGGCGCGTGGCGGTGTTTGAACTGCCGCACGGTACATCCTGTAAAAAGGTCATGGAGGAAATCGAAGAACTGACCAACCCCAAGCCCAAGGCGAACAAGAAGACCTTGACGCAGGAACAGGCGCAGAACAAGCAACTGCTGCTGTCCGTGCTGGAAAAAGTGTCCGATGAGTCGGACAAGGAGCAGGCGGTGCGGCTGGTGTTCGAGCCCAAATCAGGCCGCCAGTCGGCAGATGAGCTGATGAGTATTCTGCTCGTCCACACCAGTCTGGAGGGGTCGCTGTCCATCAACATGGTGATGATCGGCATAGACGGCAGACCCAAACAGAAGGCGCTCACCGACATCATCCGCGAATGGGGACAATTTCGGCTGGCGACGGTGCGCCGCCGCTGCGAATATCGCCTGGCGCAAATTAATGAGCGTATTCATGTACTTGAGGGGCGCATGGTGGTGTTCCTCAATCTCGATGAGGTGATCGCGCTGATCCGCGAGTCGGACGACCCCAAAACGGCTTTGATCGCACGCTTCGAGTTGTCGGTCAGACAGGCCGAGGACATCCTGGAAATCCGCCTGCGCCAACTGGCGAGAATGGAAAGCATCAAAATCGAGCGCGAGCTGCAAGCCTTGCGCGACGAAGGCGATGAACTGGGCCGACTGATAGGTTCCGAAGCGCTGCTGCGCCGCCGCGTGGCGAAAGAGATAGACGACGACATCAAGGCCTACGGCGACGAGCGGCGCACCTTGATCGAGGAAGCGGAGCGCGTCGTGCTGAGCGCGCAAGTGGTGGATGAACCGGTCACCGTGATTATTTCCAAAAAACATTGGGCGCGCACCCGACTGGGGCATGGGCTGGACTTGTCCGGCACGGCCTTCAAGGAAGGCGACGGCATGTTGGTCTGGTTTGAATGCCGCACCGTAGACCATTGCGTCGTGATCTGCGACAACGGGCGGGTGTGCAGCGTGCCGGTCGCGCAACTGCCCGGCGGGCGCGGCGACGGTGTGCCGCTGGCGACACTGGTGGACGTGATGCCCGGCGCGAAAATTGTTCAGGTGGTTTGCGGCGCGGCAGGGCAGCACGTCTTGCTGGCCACCGCCGCCAGCTACGGCTTCGCCTGCACGCTGGGCGACATGCTCGGGCGCAACAAGGCGGGCAAGCAGTTCCTCAATTTTGATGAACCCGTGCAAATCCTGCCGCCCGTGCTGTTTGCGCCCGAACCGCAGTCTTGGGTCGTTTCAGTCAGCCGTTCGGGACGCTTGCTGGCGTTCGCGCTGGCCGAGATGAAACAACTGGCTTCCGGCGGAAAAGGCGTGATCGTGATGGGCCTGGAAGAGGGCGACCAACTGGCCTCGGTCGCTGTGACCAATAATTCCAGAATTACCGTCCTTACCCAAACCGGTACGGGGCGCGAACAGGCGATTCGCCTTGCGGAATCCGACTTGCAAGCGCACCTCGGCAAACGCGCCCGCATGGGCAG
>PEUR01000100.1:0-2628 GCA_002780675.1 Gallionellales bacterium CG03_land_8_20_14_0_80_55_15
CGTCGTTCTGCCATTTTTTGACCGATAGTTTTCAGTTGTTCCAGGGTGAGCAGTTTGGGCACCAAGGGGAGCAGTTCGGCGTTTTCAATGGCGATGTGGTCGGAATAGCGGGTGATGAAGTCGTTCATGACGGCGGCATCCAGTGCCACTTGTTCGCCCGCTGCGAGTAGCAATAGCACCGGACGCAGCGCGTCCCACGCGGCCAGCATACCGACGTGTTCGACGAGCAGGCGTTCCAGCAAGGCTGGCAGCGGCGTTTGGGCGAATTCATCCGAGGCGCGCAGGGCGGGGAACAGGTTCTCTTCTTCATCCAGATGGTGAAATTGTCCGGCTGTCTCGAAGTAGCGCAGGATGCCCTGTGCGGCAAGTTGCGCCTCGGTGTCGCAGCCGTGGCAGTCCAGGTGCGCCGCCAGTTTTTGCAGTATCTCGCCCTGGCGCAATATCTTGCCGTGGCAGGCGCGCAGCATTTCCAGAGGGTGGTCGAAGCTGGGGGCGGCGGGGGTAAATGAAATCATGTTTTTCTCAATTTATCAAAGGGTTATGCGTGATGGCGACCCGCACGATGTAGCCGAACACGGCAAGGGCTGCCAGCCAGGCAAGGAGGCGGATGGAGCGGGTTTTGCCGTACTTCAGCGCGACCGAACCCAGCACGATGTAGAGCAGCAGCGCGAACAGCTTGGCGGTCAGCCAACTATCCACGAACGGGGACTGGCCGATGGTATAAGCCAGCGCAATCGCGGAACTGAGCAGCAGCGTGTCAATGATGTGCGGCACGATTTTGATCCAGCGTTGCCGCATGATGCGGGCGTTATTCAGACTCCATAAGCCGCGCAGAAAAAACAACGTGAAGCTGAGCGCAGCGCAGGAAATATGGAGGGATTTCAGCAGCAAAAAGCTCATGGTGTCTCGCTTTCGATGCGCTTTAACGTGAAACTCGCGTAGCGACGAACCGTACCCCTCGCCTTCTGGGTGAGGGGGAACGGGGGGTGAACAAGGGGTTTCGCAGAGCAAGCTCTGCGCCTTGCGAACAATTTCGGCTCTGCCGAAATGCGCCCTGCAAGGGAGGGAACGGGCATGGGGAGTTTCATCATCAGGGGTGGTTACTTTTCCATGCCCGTTAAGGTGCGCCGGTAAACCGTGATGGCGGTGACTATCGCAAAACATAGCAATATCCCCTGGAGTGCCAAGCCGGTTGCGAGCAGCCAGACCGCAGCCTTCCAATAGAGGGTCATTAACGCGGCCAGCAAGGTCAGGAAATGTAGCCAAAGATGTCGCCACATCCACGCCTCGGGGATGATTTCCTTCATGTTGGGCACGCCTTTTTTGATGCCGCCGCGAAACAGGTGAAACCAGATCAGGAAGGGGATGATTTTGTATAACATGCCGTGTATCACTGACAGCGCGAAACCCAGTATGAACGTCACCACGGCGCTCATTTTGAAAAGTTCGGGAGAAAACGGGGCTAACAGCGAGAACAGTGCGGCCAGCAGCAGCGAGATCATGCCGAGCCTGAAGAAGCTCAAGGTCGCATCGGCGACTCGGCGGCGGCGCTGGCTTTGCAGTTTGAGCGTGATAGTCGCAAAGCTGACCGCCAGTAACCAGAACAGGGCTTCGGCGAGATAACCCAGCGGCGCTGATTCAAGCAGGCGTGAGCAAAGAAATAACAGCAGGGCGGCGCACAAGGCTGGGGGGAGTCCGGCGGACAGCCACTTCGGATAGTTGGGCGTGAGCTGGAACATCGGCACGACCTGAAAAGACACGCCGACGATCAGCATCGTCACCCAGCCGCCCAAGGCCAGCGCAATGTGTGCAAGGGCGAGTTGCGGATAGTTCAGCGGCAAGCCGTTGGCGTAACCGTGGGCGAGCAAACTGCCCAGCGTGACGGCCAGCGTGAGTGCCGAGATTGCCAGCCACAGCGCATTTTTGCTGGCATTTTGTGCGGTGGCACGGCTCAGGCTGATCAGGCTTGCGGCGATAAAAGTCAAAAAAGCCAGCCCCAGCAGCCAACAGGCCAGATTCAACAGGGCGGGTTCATGCAGCAAAAATCCACCCGCCAACGACAAGGTGCCGACTATCAAGGGCAAGAAGCTGAACCACGCTACCCAGCGCTGGGCGGGCATCGGACTGCCTATCACCACAGGCAGAATTTGCTGTACCGCACCCAGCATCACCAGCGCCATGAATCCCAGCGTGATGCAATGCGTGGCGGCCAGCAGCGCGGGCGAATGGGGATTGGAGAGGTCGTCGCCCCACGCCAAAATCCACGCCGCCAGCAATAAAAATAGCGGAGCGATTGCAAAAAAGCGTAGCGGCACGGAAATCGGCGGGGCTTGTTCGGTGCTGAGTGAGGCGGTTTTCATGGGCGCAAGGTAATCAAAATCTCGTAATTGCCCTCTGCCGATGGGGTGGTTGTCCAGATGTAGCCCGTGTCGCGCAACACTGCATAAAGCGGGAAAGGCTCGCGGGGGATTCGCACGCGCAAAGTTTCACCCGCTGGCAGGGTTTGCAAGGCTTTCATGATTTTCTCGAAAGGTTCGGGCGGCGGCAGGCCGCATACGTCTAAATCAGGCATCGCAATTCTCTAACGGTTGATTTGTCCGACATCCAGCGGTTTAACGGGATGCCGGC
>PEUR01000100.1:2657-7926 GCA_002780675.1 Gallionellales bacterium CG03_land_8_20_14_0_80_55_15
GGCCTGCATCCGGGTAAAGAGGGCTTCCTGTTGATCGGCCAGAATCCGGTCGGCGATGGGATAGAGAATCTGCTCTTCCTTGAGGTTGTGTTGCTGCATGACGATCAGCAGCGTTTCCGCAACGCCGCCATAGTTTTTGCTGTTTTTGTTGGCGACCGATACGGCCAGTTGTTCGATCAGGTCGTTCATTTGCGCATGTTCCATCTGCATCACCTGTACCGGCCCGCCAGGGCCACCCGCATCCAGCAAGGCGGGGAATAACACTTCTTCTTCCCGGCGAAAATGCCGCGCCATACTGTGTTGAAAGGCGCCAAACATTGCTTCGGCATGAGTCCAGTTATTGTCGAGCGCGGCTTCTTCGGCGCGGGCAAAGGCCTCATCGCAGGCCTTGTGGTCGGCACTCATGAATTCGGCAAGGGTAGTCATAGTCAATTTCCTTATGCGGTGTTGAACAGAGGGGGAGCGGATAACTTTTGGCACTATACAATAAAACATGTATCATCTGTACATGTTAATTGTGCGGGTGTGGTCAGACGGCACGATTATCATCTCATTCAACCCATACAGGAAAGCCAACATGACACACAACTGCGCCAATACCGTCTCTTTCAACCTTTGCTACCCGTTTGATGCGCGCGGGGTCGCCAAACGCTTCCGCCATGCCGCCATTTTCGGCGCACTGGACTCCCTCAATCCCGGCGAAACCATGAGTTTTGTCAACGATCACGACCCTTTGCCGCTGCTCGCCCAGCTCACCCAACGCTATGGCGATTCCATTGCCATCCACTATGCTGCGCGTGAGCCGGGGAATATCGCCATCAATTTCACGCGAAAATAGTCTGGCATGATTCAACGCTGAGGCAATAATGAAACTTACCCAATATTCCGACCTCGGTTTGCGGCTGTTGATGTATCTGGCGCTGCATAAAGATGAGTTGCTTACCCTCCGGCAAGTCAGCGATCAGTTTGGTATTTCCAAAAATCATCTGGTCAAGATTTCCCATCAACTCACTAAAACCGGTCTGATCGAAAGCGTCCAGGGGCGCAACGGCGGGGTACGCCTGGCACGAGCTGCCGAGACGATTAGCGTCGAAGCTGCATTACGCGCAACGGAAGATAATTTTGATCTGGTGGAATGCTTTGGCACCGCCCGAAATCACTGCGTCATTTCGGGCGCATGCAAATTGAGTGCCGTGTTTGAAGCTGCACTGGCTGCCTTCTTTGATGTGCTAAGGCAAGTCTCCCTGGCGGATTTAGTGACGAATAGTCAAGCGATTGAAACGGCATTGCTGGCATCTGGCCTCACCCAACCGATTAAATTCAATGAAAAGAAACCCGATATTGCAGCCGCTGTCGCGTGAGCATCACGGCGCGTTGACGCTGGCCAAGGCGTGCGAGCGCGCAGCCCTGTCCGGCGATGCGGAGCAGGTGAAATTGACCTGCCAGCGCGCCATCCGGGCGTTCGCGGATGAGCTGGAGGCGCATTTTCAGCTTGAGGAGCAAACCTTGCTGCCGCTGTTGACCCGCCCTGAAACGCAGCCGTTGGTGCAGCGCACGCTGGACGACCACCGCCAGTTGCGCGCTTTGCAGGCGGGTTTGCGGCTTGCCGATAGCGCAGCCCTGGATAGCTTTGGCAAACTGATGGCCGCGCATGTCCGTTTCGAGGAACGCGAACTGTTTGCAACACTGGAGACTTTTCTCCCCCAACCCGAAATAAATTCTCTGGAAACAAGATGAAACTATCGTCATATCCATTCTGGTTACTGGGCTTTCGCCCGTTTTTTTCGTTGGCGATTTTGGCGGGTGCTGTGCTGCCGATGCTGTGGGCGCTGGTTTATGCCGGGCTTATTCCCGCGCCAGCGACAACTTTTTCATCTGTGCAGTGGCACGCCCACGAGATGTTTTTCGGCTTTGGCTGGGCGGTGCTGGGCGGCTTTCTGCTGACCGCCAGCCGGAGCTGGGTCAAGGTGCGCGGCTATCACGGGCAGACGTTGATGTGGCTGGTCGCTGCCTGGTTGTTCGAGCGGGCGGGGATGTGGTGCGAGGGGGACTGGCCTGCGCTGTTGTTCCGAATCTCAAACAACCTGTTTCTGGTCGTCATCGTTGTGATGGTGATGCGGACGCTACAGCAGAACCGCGAACGCGATTTTTACCGCGATAATTACTTCTTCCTGCTGATCCTGCCGATGTTTTTGTTAGCCAAAAATCTGCTACTGAACGCGGAATATTTCCAGCAGGGGGCGCTGATGTCGGTGGGGTTGTTCCGTCTGGCCTTTCTGGTGATGCTGGAACGCACCTTATCGCAGTTTATGAAATTTTCATTTCAGGTTGAGATACTGGAGCATCCGGCCTTGAACAAGGCTATCAAATTCTCCTGCCTGCTGCTGGTCTTTGGCGGCTTCATGCCCAACGCGTTGACGGCTGGCATCGCCTTGCTGGCCGCGCTGTTGCTGGGCTTGCGTCTGGTGTTCTGGTATCCGCACAAGGCGTTGCGGCGGCTCGACATCGGTATCATGTATCTGGGCTATCTGGCGATTACCGTACAACTGCTGATCGAATTTCTCAGGCTGACGCTGTACCCACAATGGTCGGTCTCCCTGTCCATGCACGTCTTTACCTTCGGCGCGATGGGGCTGATTATTCCCGCCATGTTGATCCGCATCACCCGGGGACACACCGGCAGACCCGTGGTGTTCGATAGGCGGGACAAGCGGGTGCTGTGGGGGATGATGGCGGCTTTCGTCTTTCGCCTGATCGCGCCGCTGTTTGATCCGGCGGACTACACGCGCTGGATATTGCTCGCTGCCCTCTGCTGGCTGGCCAGTTTCACGCTGCTGGCGTGGCGTTACCTGCCCTTTTTGTTCCAGGCGCGTGTGGATGGCAAGGAGTATTGAAGCCTGTGCATGAGCAACAGACCCCCGTGCCACGCCGAGCAATCAATAATTGCCCACAGCGAATAATGTGGGTAAGCTGCGCGGTGTTTCGGGTTTGGCGCGAATGAGCCTGATGGTCGTTGTCGGTAGGGGATTGATTCTTTAATTCATTGGGTACAGGGAGGCATTACATGACGCATCTGGGGCAAATTGCAGCTGAATTGGCGGAGCTGGGGCTGAAAAATTTAGATTCCATTTTTTGGGATCTTCCTACCCCCACGTTATACGAACATGCTATCCGCAACAATGAGTGCCATCTGGCACATAGGGGTGCGCTGGTGGTGCGTACCGGACAATATACCGGGCGTGCCGTCAAGGATAAATTCATCGTGGACGAGCCGACTTGCCGCGAGCATATCTGGTGGGGAGAATTTAACCGCGCCTTTCAGGAAGGCAATTTCGACAAACTCTTCCAGCGCGTCAGCCACTATCTGGAAAGCCAGCATGTTTATGTGCAGGATTGTCTGGTCGGTGCCGATTCCAAGTATGAAAAAAAGGTCAGGGTGATCACCCAGGATGCCTGGCATTCGCTGTTTGCCCGCACCATGTTTGTTCGCCCGGTTGATCTGGGGCGCGACATCAGCCCGGAAAAGCCCGATTTTACGGTTATCCACGCTCCACATTTTCATGCCATACCCAGTCAGGATGGCACCAACTCAGAGGCATTTGTCGTGCTGCACCTAGCCAAAAGGCTGGTGCTGATCGGCGGCACAAGCTATGCCGGCGAGATCAAAAAAGCGATTTTTACCATCATGAATTACCTGCTGCCGGACGAGGACGTGTTGCCTATGCACGCCTCGGCCAATGTCGGCAAGGACGGCGACGTGGCGGTCTTCTTCGGTCTTTCCGGTACCGGCAAGACGACGCTCTCCTCGGATCCCGCGCGCAATTTGATCGGGGATGACGAACACGGCTGGAGCGGCAACGCGGTGTTTAACTTTGAGGGCGGTTGCTATGCCAAGGTGATTGATTTGTCGGAGAAAAAAGAGCCGATGATCTACGCCGCCACCAAGCGTTTCGGCTCGATTCTGGAAAATGTGGGAATGGACATTCATACGCGCCGGGTGGATTTCAACGATGGTAGCCTGACTGAAAATACCCGTGCGGCTTATCCGATCCAGGCTATTCCCAACGCGATCTATCCTGGCGTAGCGGGGCTGCCCGGCAATATTGTGATGCTGACTGCCGATGCTTTTGGCGTGCTGCCGCCGATTGCCAGGCTGACACCCGAACAGGCGATGTATTACTTCCTGCTCGGCTACACCGCCAAGGTGGCGGGCACGGAAGCCGGTGTGACCGAGCCTCAGACGACTTTCAGCCCCTGTTTCGGTGCGCCGTTCATGGCGCGTCACCCGTCCGTTTACGCGCAGATGCTGGGTGAAAAGGTGCGTGCCAACCATGTGCAATGCTGGCTGATCAATACCGGCTGGAGCGGCGGGCCATATGGGGTGGGCAAACGCATGGACATAGATTTGACGCGTTCCCTGCTGACGGCGGCCTTGTCCGGCGAGCTGGACAAGGTTGCCTTCCGCAGCGATCCTATCTTCGGGCTACATACCCCGACTTCCTGCCCGGGGGTTGCCGATGAAGCGCTGGACATCAAAGCCAGTTGGGCGGACAAGGCGGCTTACGACAAGCTGGCACGCGAGCTGGCAGCCAGTTTTCACAAGGCTTTCACGCCCTTCCTCAAACATGTCAGCGCCGAAGTGGCCGCCGCCGGCCCGCTGGTGAAATAGCTGAAAAATGAAACAGGACCGTCACTTTGAAATAAGGTGGCGGTCGGCATCGTCGTTATACCAAACTACTTTTCCTCAGCTAATCCCAAGTACCGGACGTAGTGGCAGGTATAGCCGTGCGGATGCTTGACCAGATATTTCTGGTGATATTCCTCGGCGCGGAAAAATTCCTTGAACGGCACGAGTTCGGTAACAATCTTGCTTGGCCACTCGCCGCAGGCATCCACGTCCTGGATGACTTGCCGTGCGGTTTGTTGTTGTGATTCGTTGAGATAAAAAATCGCTGAACGATATTGCGTGCCGATGTCGTTGCCCTGCTGGTTGCGGGT
This sequence comes from Gallionellales bacterium CG03_land_8_20_14_0_80_55_15, assembly GCA_002780675.1. Lineage (GTDB taxonomy): Bacteria > Pseudomonadota > Gammaproteobacteria > Burkholderiales > Gallionellaceae > Gallionella. The sequence continues at coordinate 7,656 of PEUR01000100.1, forward strand.
GGTCGGATTGTGCATACGGAAGAACTCGAATAACAAATGGCGGTAACTGAGCTGACTCGGATTAAACACGATTTTGAGCGATTCGGCGTGTCCGGTGCGTCCGGTTTTAACGGTTTCGTAATTCGCATCGGGAGTTGTGCCGCCGGTATAGCCGACTTCGGTTGCCACGACACCGGGGATTTGCCGAACCAGTTCTTCCATGCCCCAAAAGCAACCGCCTGCAAGATAGGCTGTTTGTGTGTTCATCGTTGCTCCATAGTGAAGTTGTCAG
>PEUR01000062.1 GCA_002780675.1 Gallionellales bacterium CG03_land_8_20_14_0_80_55_15
TTCATACTGTGGAGCTGGTCAAGGCACTGGATGGTTATATCCGCAACCAGTTGTTCGGCGAGCTGTTTGACCCGCTGGCCGATGAGAACTGGCGCTTGCTGCTGCTCGATCCGTTACTGCAACACATCATCAGAATGTTTGCCGAGGCGATTCTGACGGCGGAAGAATCCGAGCAGATCAGCGGTTTTGAGGTGGCGCAGCGCTGGTTGTCGGAAGTTGAAAAGCTACCGATGCGCGACAGTTTTTCTATTCCCACCCGCAAATGTATTTATGAGCGGCAACCGTTCCCGTCGCATAACGGCGGGTTGGAAAAAGCATTTATGGAATGGGCGCAGAAAGAGGCGGCAGTACATGCGTTTTGCAAAATCAACGAGAGCAAACACGGCTTTTGCCGCTTGCGCTATTTGAAAGACGACGGCTTGCCCGCGATGTACTCGCCGGACTTTTTGGTGAAGACGGAAACGGCTGTTTTTCTGGTCGAAACCAAGGCGCAAAAGGATGTGCGCACCGCGAATGTACAGCGCAAATCGAAATCGGCTGCGGCGTGGTGCGAGCGCGTCAACACGCTGGCAGGCGAGGATCGCATGGGGCGTGAGTGGCATTATGTGTTGCTGGGCGAGGCGCAATTTTACGAATGGCGCGACAAGGCGGCGGGCATGGTGGAATTGCTGAAATTTGCACGGGTACGCAAGACGGGTGGAGCCTCTACGCAAGCGAGGCTGGGATTTTGAATCTTTGACCGGTTTTCAGCCCCGCTGTCGAATAACGGTGACTTGACGACAAGCGCCAGCCAGTTGCGGCTTTATGCGAGAATGGCGCGCCATAAAATATGCAAAATGACACTGGGAATATGCAAAATAATACTGACGGCGGGGGCGATAGCCCGCTGGTTTCGTGCAGCACCTGCCGGGCGTGTTGCTGTCGCCTGGAGGTGATGTTGATGGGCGATGACGATATTCCGCCAAACTTGACAGAACAGGATCAGTGGGGCGGATGGGTGATGGCGCGGCTCGATGACGGCTGGTGCGCGGCCTTGGACAGGCAGTCCATGTTATGCACGATTTATGCGCGTCGTCCGATGATTTGCCGTGACTATCAGGCCGGCGATAGCGACTGTATCGGGGAGCGACGTTTGCATGGGCTTATTTTGAATGCGGTCGGTATAATTGGTTAGGGAAACGCTGATTTATTCGTCATTCCGGCGAAAGCCGGAATCCAGTGCTTTGATTAAAAAAGGTTTTCGCTTTTTCGAGAACGACAAAATCGAATAAATCAGCCTCTCCTTGGAATTTTTTGCCTGTTTATCGGTGGAGTTCGGTTTTATGGATGTGACAAGTTTGTTGTTCCTGCTGTTGTTGCTCGCGCTTGGCTGGTTCTGGTTTGATAGCCTGCGCGCGCTCGAAGTCGCGCGACGGGCGGGGCAGCGGGTTTGCGGTGAGGCGAACGTGCAGTTTCTCGATGATACGGTCGCACGCGTCGCGCTGGCGCTGGTGCGCGACCGATCCGGGAGCCGCGTGTTGCGCCGCACTTATCGCTTTGAATTCAGCGAAACCGGCAATACCCGGCTGGAAGGGCGGTTGATTCTGCTGGGCGACAGGGTCGAGTCGGTCACGATGGAGCCTTATCAAATTTTGTCTGAAGATTAAAAGTCTTATGTTCGCAGCTTGCAACAGATTGAAGTGAACCGCTAATCGTTCGTCACGGCGGCTCAGACCCGTGTCCAGTTTGTTGAAAACATTGGATTTCTGCTTGCGCGGGAATGACGGCGCTAACGGATTGTATGGGATGGTTTCTCAAAACTTTGTATCACCATGACGGGTTTTGTGCCATAAACCGTTACACTCTCGCTTTTATGCAAAGGTTGCACTATGTATCCAGTCTACGATGTTGATGCGCTTCTGTTATTAGCCATGTCGCTTGCTTCCAAGCGTCGCCCTGCCGAACTTGTTGAGATCATCGCGGCGATCGAGCTCAATCAAGGTGCTATTGCCACTGAAGCCAAGCTCGGTGATGCGTTTCATCGGCTTTCCGAAGGGGGTTTGATTGTCGAGGTGGCGGGGTGCTATACGCTCACGGCAGATGCTGAAAAAATTCTCTCGGGACAGCGCAGGAAAGCGGGCAGTCTGGAACGTATTTTGAGCATCAAGGAAAATCTCTCCGCGTACAACCCGGTGGGGGAGCACGTCGCCATCGAGATTACGCCGGAGCAGATGAGTGCGGCCATGCAGGAGCATCGCGCTTCGGGAAAAGAGACAGATAAAAATCTGCTGATGCCTAAAGAACAAACCGTTGAACCCGTCAAAAAGAGCGGCAACTGGAATAACTTCGCCGCGTCACGGCACAGGAAATATTGAGGGCGGTAAGTATTGAAGGGGGGATTGCGGGGGGGTATTTCGCATGATGCCCGCTGGTGCCGTGAGTGCCAGCGGGCAGTGCCGCCTTATGCGCGGTTGATTTTAACGGGAGGCGCTTCTTTCTTGGGTTTCTTCGCTTCCTTGTTTTTGCGTTGCTGACCTTTAGCCATGATGGTTCTCCTTGTGTGAATGAACGCGCAGTGTAATACGGACGGGGAAGCGCGGTAAACTTTTCTGCATGTCTATTTCGGTTTTTTCTTTGGTTTGTTTTGAGCGCCAAATAAGTTATCAACCCAGTCGCCGACCTTTACGCCCACCGCCGTACCCAGTCCCGGTCCGAGCAGAACGGTGCCGACTGCCGCACCGGTCATGGCCGCCCCAGTGGGTAAGAGCGTCGGGTCATCTACCGTGCCGGTGACGTTGAGCGGCACGCTGGCGCTGGCACCCATGACGTTGACCCGAGCGTTGATGCGTCCCGCCAGCTCTTTTTTTGGCGAGATGTTCACAGCGCCGTCTACGGCCAATGAACCCGATGAAATCCTGAGTTGCGTGAAATGGTAGCTGCGCTGTTGCAGAACCAGATGCCCTGACAAAGTTTCAAACCGGGTTTCTCCGCCCGTCGTGCCGTGTTTGCTCAGACGGGTGGCCGCTTGCTCGATATCTACCCCCCGCAGCACGCCGTTTTCAATGCTGAAAGGCATGTCCAGGCGTAATGCAGCCATGAATTTATCGGCGAATTTGGCGGGGTGTTCATCGCCCTGTTTATCTGAAGAGGCCAGCGACGCAGAGAAAACCGGTCTGGCATCGAGCTTGCCGCTGACGTGAGATTTGAGCGACAGCATGGCGGCGACCTGCTGTACTTCAAGGTGGCGTATATCGAGGTTGCCATTGAGCTGCAAGCCCTGTCGCCACCTGGCGTGTGCAGTACCGTTGAGCGTGCCGCCGTAAAGTTTGGCGCTTACCTGGTTCAGCGTGATGTCGTCGGGTGTCGCCACCCCCTTGAGGGTCAATTCGTCGAACAAGAGTGTCGAGCTGATTGGTGGTGTCCAACCTTTTGCGCTGGCCTCGATCAGATATTTTGACTGGTCAGGCTTGATGCGCGCCCTGAGTTTGCCGTCCTGCGTGGTAATCGTTATGTCCTCGGCTGCGTTCTTGCTGTCGAGATTGGCGCGCACATCAAACGGGCCAAAGTTGGTCTGGCCGAAATTGCCCCGCGCGTTGGTGAGCTGGATGCGCTCTACCCGAACCCGTGGTTGCGGCGATTTGTCATCATCGGGGTTGAGCCAGACGGGAATCTTGTTGATTGCCTCACGCGTCAGGGTCAGCGTATCAATTTCTATGCGCTTGATAACTCTGACCGGCTGCCACAACGAGTACATGTCGGGTGTTACTGTTACCAAGCCCAGCTTGACATCAGCACTTTTGCCGACCGTGATGCCCTCGATCGTGACGTGCGGCACGGGCAGCGCCGCGAAGCGGATGCGGGCGATGGATACCGGCTCGTTGAGTCTGGCCGAGACGGCTTTTTCAAGCTGCGGGAGGTAATCGTCGAGCGAGATGAAAAACGGCAGCGCCAGTGCCAAGCCAAGCAGCAGCGCGAGTGCGATCAGGATGCGTTTAAGCCATTTCATCTGGTTCCCAGTGGGTGAGTATTACGGTCATGCGGTGGCAACATACATTGAGAGTGTAGCCGTTTGAGTGCCATCGCGAGAAGCAAAAAATGTTTTTATCGGGTGAGCGGAGTGAGTGTGCTGACGTGGCAGGGCAAAACCCGTAAAATGCGCGCTTTGCAATTGCACATAAACACACCATGCTTACCTTTCAGCAAATCATCCTGACGCTACAGAATTATTGGGACAAGCAGGGTTGCGCGCTGCTGCAACCTTACGACATGGAAGTCGGTGCGGGGACTTCGCATACCGCGACTTTTTTGCGCGCGCTGGGACCCGAACCCTGGAAGGCGGCTTACGTTCAGCCTTCGCGCCGTCCCAAGGATGGTCGCTATGGCGAAAATCCCAACCGCTTGCAGCATTACTACCAGTTTCAGGTGGTGCAAAAACCCGCGCCCGCCAACATCCTCGATCTTTACCTGGGTTCGCTGGAGGCGCTGGGCTTCGATCTCAAACAGAACGATATTCGTTTCGTCGAGGACGACTGGGAAAACCCGACGCTGGGCGCATGGGGTTTAGGCTGGGAAGTGTGGCTGAACGGCATGGAAGTCACCCAGTTCACCTATTTTCAGCAAGTGGGCGGTATAGACTGCAAGCCCATTACCGGCGAAATCACCTATGGTCTGGAGCGGTTGGCGATGTATCTGCAAGGCGTGGAAAGCGTCTATGACCTGATCTGGACGGAAGGGGTGACTTACGGCGACGTGTATCACCAGAACGAGGTCGAGCAATCCGCCTATAACTTTGAACACAGCGATGTGGAATTCCTGTTGGGCGCGTTCGCCAGTCACGAGAAACAGGCCAAACACTTGATGGAAAACCAGCTGGCGCTGCCCGCCTACGAACAAGTGCTCAAAGCCGCGCACAGCTTCAATCTGCTGGACGCCAGAGGGGCTATCTCGGTGACGGAACGCGCGGCTTATATTGGCCGTATCCGCAACCTGGCGCGCAGCGTGGCGGCGGCGTATCTGGACAGCCGCGCGCGGCTGGGCTTCCCGATGGCACCCAAAGACTGGGCGGCGGACGTATTGGCGCAGATTGAAAGAAAGGTTGCAGCATGAGCGCGAAAAATTTACTGGTTGAGTTGTTCGTCGAAGAATTGCCACCCAAATCGTTGAAAAAGCTGGGGGAAAGTTTTGCCGAGGTGTTGTCCGCCAGACTGATCGCGCAAAATCTGGCTAATGCCGATGCGGTAGTGAAAAGTTATGCGACCCCGCGCCGCCTGGCGGTGCGGGTGGAGGGCGTGTTTGCGCAGGCGGCTGACAAGTCCGTGTCGCAAAAACTGATGCCGGTCAAGGTCGGTCTCGATGCAGAGGGCAATGCCACGCCCGCCTTGCTCAAGAAACTGGCCAGTCTGGGCGCGGATGCGGCTGTCGTACCGAGCCTCCGGCGTGAGATGGACGGCAAGGCGGAAGCCCTGTTCTGGGACAGTATGGTGACGGGCGCAACGCTGGTTGAGGGCTTGCAACTGGCGCTAAACGAGGCGCTCGCCCGTCTGCCTATTGCCAAGGTAATGACTTATCCCGATCCGACGGGCGATGGCTGGGCAACGGTCAATTTCGTGCGTCCGGCGCACGGTCTGGTCGCGTTGCACGGCTCGCAAGTCGTGCCTGTCAGCGCGTTGGGGCTGACAGCGGGCAAGGTCACGCAAGGCCATCGCTTCGAGGCTTCCACCGAAACGCTGGTGCTGGAAGAGGCGGATAGCTACGCCCGCCAACTGGAAACGGAGGGTGCGGTGATCGCCAGTTTTGCCAAACGCCGCGACGAGATCGAGCGTCAATTGATAGTGGCCGCTGAACAACAAAATCTTCAATATATTCAAGATGATGCGCTTCTTGATGAGGTGACGGCGCTGGTCGAGCGACCCAATGTATTGATGGGCTGCTTCGAGGAAGTCTATCTGGAAGTGCCGCAGGAATGCCTGATTCTGACCATGAAGGCGAACCAGAAGTATTTCCCGCTGCTGGACGCTCACGGCAAACTGTCCAATAAATTTTTAATCGTCTCCAACATTACGCCAGAAGATGCCAGTCAGGTGGTCGGCGGCAACGAGCGCGTGGTGCGCCCGCGTCTGGCGGACGCGAAATTCTTCTTCGATCAGGATCGGAAAAAGCCGCTGGAATCGCGTGTGCTGGGACTTGCCAAGGTGGTTTACCACAATCAGCTCGGCACGCAGGGCGAACGGGTCGAGCGCGTTTGTGCGATTGCCCGCGCCATTGGTCAGCAACTGGGCGGCGAAGAATTGGCGCGTCAGGCCGATCAGGCGGCACTGTTGGCGAAGGCCGATTTGCTGACCGACATGGTCGGCGAATTCCCTGAGTTGCAGGGCATCATGGGGCGCTATTACGCCCAGCATGACGGTCTGAATGACGAGGTGGCGTTTGCCATCGAAGACCATTACAAGCCGCGCTTTGCCGGCGACGAATTGCCCAGAAATGAGGTCGGCATTTGTGTGGCGCTGGCCGACAAGCTGGAAACGCTGGTGGGCATGTTCGGCATCGGCCAGATTCCCACCGGAGACCGCGACCCGTTCGCGCTGCGCCGCCATGCGCTGGGCATCATCCGCATGTTGATCGAGAAGGAGTTGCCGCTCAGGCTGCATGATTTGTTGAGCACCGCGTTTGGCGGATTCGCGGACGGCTTGCTTACCGATGCACAAGCTGAAGTGGAAACGTTCATTTTCGACCGCTTGGGCGGCGTGATGCGCGAACAGCATTTCACTGCCAACGAGGTGGAAGCGGTGCTGTGCCGGCACCCGCAACAACTCAGAGAAGTGCCGCTAAGGCTGATCGCGGTTCAGGTGTTTGCCGGTTTGCCGGAAGCCGCAGCACTTGCTGCCGCCAACAAGCGCGTCGGCAATATATTGAAAAAGGTTGAGGGCGAAGTGAGTCGCAATGTGGATGCGGCGTTGTTGGTAGAACCCGCCGAACAGGCTTTGCATCAGGCTTTGAGTCAGATTGCACCGAAGGCGGACGCGGCTTTTGTGGCGGGCGATTACACCGCTTCATTGCAGGAATTGGCGGCGTTGCGTGAGCCGGTGGACGCATTTTTTGACAGCGTGATGGTGAATGCAGAAGACCCGGCATTGCGCGCCAACCGTCTGGCCTTGCTGGCGCAACTGCATCAGGCGATGAACCGCGTGGCCGATCTTTCAAGACTTGCCGGATAGGCAAGCTGTAGGGAGGGCGCAGACTCGTCTGCGCAAAAGGCAGGCGGCGACGTGTCGCCGCACTCCAAACTAACCACTAACCACTAACCACTAACCACTAACCACTAACCACTAACCACTAACCACTCACTATTAAAATATGAAACTCATCATCCTAGACCGCGACGGTGTCATCAATCAGGATTCCGACCAGTTCATCAAAAGCCCGGCGGAGTGGCAGCCGCTGCCGGGTAGTCTGGAGGCCATCGCACGGCTGAATCAGGCGGAGTATCGCGTGGTGGTGGCGACCAATCAGTCCGGCGTGGCGCGCGGGCTGTTCGACATGCCGACGCTGAATGCGATCCACAACAAGATGCACAAGGCGTGCGCGCTGGTCGGTGCGCGCATAGATGCGGTGTTTTTCTGTCCGCATACGGCGGAAAGCCATTGCGATTGCCGCAAACCCAAAACCGGGATGCTGGAAGAAATCGCGGCGCGCTACAACGTCAGTTTAAGCGGGGTGCCGGTGGTGGGCGATTCGCTGCGCGATCTGCTGCCAGCCGTAGCGCTAGGTGCCTTGCCCTATCTGGTCTTGACCGGTAAAGGCACCAAGACCTATGCGGCGGGCGAGTTGCCGGAGGGCACGCGGGTGTTCCCCGATCTTGCGGCCGTGGCCGCCGCTTTGTTATGAACCGGACTGGACAAAAATGACCGTCATCCGTTCCCTGATTTTTCTGCTGTTGCAGCTTGTTATCACGCCGATTATTTCCACGCTGGCGCTGCTGACCTTCCC
>PEUR01000007.1:0-7348 GCA_002780675.1 Gallionellales bacterium CG03_land_8_20_14_0_80_55_15
CACCACGATCAAACCCTGCGCATTCTGCGCGAGGATGTAAACGCCGGCAAGCTGGGCCAGGGCAAAACCGAGTGGAGGGGAATCGTAAGCGGTGAGTGGTGAGTGGTCAGTGGGGGCGGTTTTTTCACTTGCTACTTGCCAATCGCTACTTACCGTACTTTCACTCGCTACTGCCGACTGAGCACTTTGCGCTTCCCATACCCGATAAGAGGCATTCAACTGGGCAGCACCCAGCGGGATTTGATGTTGTTGAAAACTGGAAAACCCGTCATTGATGAAACTACTAGCCATTCGACTAGGCCCGCTCCCCCCAAAGGGTACAAGAGTGGGCAAGTCGCTGGTTATCCCGCGAAAGCCGGAATCCGGTTTGTTGGACAAGCCCGTTGATGGGGTTTTGGGTGCCAGGCGCGAATCGGTATCTTCCGTCACAACGGATACGCTCAATGCCTGTTGCAGGGTGTGGAAGATGAACTGGTGGATGCCCTGAGCTTCGCGAAAGCGCACTTCGCTCTTGGCGGGATGGACGTTCACGTCAACTTGTTCGGGCGGCAGGTCGAGGAACAGCACGAAAGCCGGGTGGCGCTGGTGGTGCAGGATGTCCTGATAGGCTTGGCGCAAAGCGTGGCTGGCGACTTTGTCGCGCACAAAACGCCCGTTGACGAAGAAATATTGCGAATCCCGATTGCCGCGCGAATAGGCGGGCAGGGCGGCGAGGCCTTGCAGTGAAAGGGCTGCGACCTGGTGGGAAACATTGATTGCAGCGTGGCCGAACTCGTCGCCCAGCAAGGCAGAAACGCGTTTTAGCGCTGCATCCCGGAGCCATCCATCGCCCTTTGCCTCCTCAATTTTCACGCCTTCATCCTCACTCCTCACTCCTGTCGTGAGTTGCCAGATGACGCGGCCATTGTGTTGCAGGGTAAAGCTGACATCGGGACGCGACAGGGCGATGCGCTTGAAGGCTTCCTGGCAGTGGGCGAATTCGGTAGCCTCGCTTTTCAGAAATTTGCGGCGGGCGGGCGTGTTGAAATAAAGCTCGCGGATGTCCACGGTCGTGCCAGCGCTCTGGCTGGATGGCGCGGGCGCGCTGATTCGTCCGTCCAGCGCCTCGACTTGCCAGCCGTGCGCGTCGTCGGCAGCGCGGCTGCTCAAAGTCAGTTGCGCCACGGCGGCCATGCTGGCCAGCGCTTCGCCGCGAAAGCCCATGCTGGCAACGCTTTGCAAATCGTCAAGGGAAGCGATTTTGCTGGTGGCGTGGCGCAGCAGCGCCAGCGGCAGGTCGGCCTTGCTGATGCCGCGCCCGTTGTCGCGCACTAGCAAACGTTTGATGCCGCCCTGTTCCAGTTGCACGCTAATCTCGGTCGCTCCCGCATCCAGGCTGTTTTCCAGCAGTTCCTTGAGTGCGGCGGCGGGGCGTTCGATGACCTCGCCAGCAGCGATCTGGTTGATCAGCAGGTCAGGTAATAGCCGGATGGATGGCATGAGGAAGGAGTAGCGTTAAATGGGGGGGCAATTATAACGGAGAAGCGCAATTGTCTTAGTCATAAAGCGGGAACTGCTGTTATGCCGGTATGACAGGATTTCAGGCTTGACTTCATCGTGCATAAGGTATCAGATTCGCGCTGTTGTTGAGTGTATCAGTCGTGTTTATTCAGTCGCGTTTAATTTTATCGTTAAAGGAGAATGTCATGAAACTGCTCGATCATTTTACGGTTTGTGTTGCCCTGATTGCCCTGACCGTGCTGGTAAATCCGGTTCAGGCTGCCGATTCCGCAGGGATGGGTGCGATCGCAATTCTCGCCCCGACCAGCGATGCCGTGTTGCAAAGCGGTGCGGAGAACAAGCTGGAATTCAACGTCAAGTTGAGTCCCAGAGGTAATCACCTGCATATTTACATTGATAATCAGGATCCTATCATTGAGCGTAACGTCGCTCATTGCCCGTGCAGCGTTGCCCTGCCGAAGTTAACCCCCGGCAAGCATGTCATCGTAATCAAGGAGGCAACATCCGGCCACGCAATGACAGGGGTAGAGCGTTCTGTGACGGTGACCGTTAAATAGGTCATGGTGCAGAATCTTGTTTATGCGCTCATTCAGGTCATCCACAATTTGGGTGCTGTGACCGTTGTAGGTGCCGCCGCTGCCGCTCTCTGGCGGGTGGGCGGCGATGCGGTGGTGCAACGTTGGCTGGCCGTGCTGGTGGCTGTGGTCTGGGCGGCGCAGGCGGCAAGTGGTGCGGGTTTCGGCCTCGCCACTTTTTCGTTTGAGGGTCATCTGCCCGATATTCACGGCCTCGCAGTGCTTGCGCTGTCGCTTAAAATCATCTGTGCCATGTGCGGTTTTACTTTGGCGGTCGCTTATGCGAAATATCACGCGGCATGGAGCATCCGGAAACGGCTCCTGGTTTGGCGTGTCTTGTTCGCACTTGGGGTCACCGCCCTGAGCGCGGCTGCTTTTTTGCGCTGGTTCTCATAATCTGTGTATTTAATCTGCATCGGGACATGAACTGTCACGCGTGACAGCGTGGTTATTATTGTCATAGTGCGGTTATAATCTCCGGCGCGAAAAATTGCGTCTGGTTGTAATGCTTTAATCAATCGAATAAGAAAAATTTACTCTGGGGAGAGATTCATGCGCATAGGCATACCTGCGGAAACGCGTGCAGGCGAAACGCGTGTTGCGGCGACACCGGAAACGGTGAAGAAGTTGCTGGCAACGGGTCATAACGTGTTGATCGAAACGGGTGCGGGCGCGCGCGCGCATTACCCCGATGCCGATTACGCGGCGGCGGGCGCGACCTTGGTGGATGCGACCACGCTGTATAAGGAGGCGCAGATCGTGCTCAAGGTCAGAGCGCCGACAGCCGACGAACTGGTGCAAATGGCGAGTGGCACGGTGCTGATAGGCCTGCTTGCCCCGCATCTGAAAGAACAAGTGGAAGCGATTGCCCAACAGGGCGTGACCGCCTTTGCCATGGAAAAACTGCCGCGCACCTCGCGCGCGCAGGCGATGGACGTGCTGTCTTCGCAGGCCAATATCGCCGGTTACAAGGCGGTGCTGGTGGGCGCGAATCTGTATGACCGTTTCATGCCGATGCTGATGACTGCCGCCGGAACGGTGAAAGCCGCGCGGGTGCTGATTCTGGGTGTGGGCGTGGCAGGCTTGCAGGCAATCGCCACCGCCAAGCGTCTGGGCGCGGTGGTCGAAGCGTCGGACGTGCGCCCCGCCGCCAAGGAACAGGTCGAGTCGCTGGGGGCAAAATTCATAGACGTGCCGTTCGAGACGGATGAAGAGCGCGAAATTGCCCAGGGAGTGGGCGGCTATGCGCGCATGATGCCCGCTGCGTGGATGCAGCGTCAGGCCGTGTTGGTCGCCGAACGCGCCAAACAGGCCGACATTATCATCACCACCGCGCTGATTCCCGGTCGTGCCGCGCCCGTGTTGTTGCAGGAAGAGACGGTAAAACAGATGAAGCCGGGTTCGGTGGTCGTGGATATGGCGGTCGAGGCGGGCGGCAACTGCCCCTTGTCGGAAGCGGGCAAAACGGTCGTCAAGTACGGCGTGACCATCGTCGGCGAGACCAATCTGCCGGGGCTGGTGGCGACCGATTCGAGTGCGTTATACGCGCGTAACCTATTGAATTTCTTGAATTTGTTATGCGACAAGAGCGGCGCGATGAAGGTTGATATGGCAGACGACATCATCGCCGGAACCCTGTTGTGCCGTGACGGCGCGCCGTTTGTCCCAGCCGCTAAATAAAGCGGGATGCGGAGTGTTGATCTTTTCGCTTTCCGCTTCCCCCATTAAAGGAGAAAAAACATGTCTGGTGTAGTAGATCCCTTTGTTATGAATCTGACCGTATTTGTGTTGGCAATTTTTATCGGCTATCACGTGGTCTGGAATGTCACTCCCGCGCTGCACACGCCGCTGATGGCGGTCACCAATGCGGTGTCCGGCATCATCATCGTCGGCGCAATGCTGGCGGCCAAGCCTGAAGAAATGGACATCGGCACCATACTGGGGCTGGTTGCGGTGGCACTCGCGGCGGTCAATGTGTTCGGCGGTTTTCTGGTCACTCAACGCATGTTGAGCATGTTCAAGAAGAAGGGAAAATAAATGTCTGCCAATTTTGTTTACCTGGCCTATCTGGTCGCGGCGGTGCTGTTTATCCTGACCCTGAAAGGCTTGAGTTCGCCGATGACTTCGCGTCGCGGCAATATGTTCGGCATGATCGGGATGGCGATTGCCGTGCTGACCACCTTGAGTTTGACGCATAACGTTGGTTTGATTGTGTTGGCCATTATGGTCGGCGGCACGGTCGGTAGTGTGGTCGCCCGTCGCGTCGAGATGACGCAAATGCCGGAAATGGTCGCGGCAATGCACTCGCTGGTGGGGCTGGCTGCCGTGCTGGTGGCGATGGCGGCGTTCAATAATCCGGTCGCTTACGGCATTGCCTTGCCGGGCGAAATGTTGCACAGCAGCAACCGCATTGAGCTGTTCATCGGCACGTTCGTTGGCGCGATCACGTTCACCGGTTCGATCATTGCCTTCCTCAAATTGTCTGCCAGACTGTCGGGAAAACCCTTGCGATTTGCCGGTCAGCACTGGCTGAATCTGGGACTGGGCATCAGTATGTTGGGGTTCGGCATCGCCTTTTTCCTGAGTCCTTCCTGGACACCTTTCCTGATTATGACTGCCATTGCGTTGCTGCTGGGCGTGTTGCTGATTATGCCGATCGGTGGCGCGGACATGCCGGTGGTTATCTCGATGTTGAACTCCTACTCCGGCTGGGCGGCCGCAGGTATCGGCTTTACGCTCAACAACAACATGCTGATTATCGCCGGCTCGCTGGTGGGCAGCTCCGGCGCGATCCTGTCCTACATCATGTGTCGTGCGATGAACCGCGCCTTTCTCAACGTGATTCTGGGCGGCTTTGGTGGGGGTGAAGCAGCGGCAGCCAGCGACGATGGCGTACAGAAAACCTATCGCAGCGGCAGCGCGGACGATGCCGCTTTCCTGATGGGCAATGCCGACTCCGTCATCATCGTGCCGGGCTACGGGCTGGCGGTGGCGCGCGCCCAGCACGCGATCAAGGAGATGTCCAATGCGCTCACCTCAAAAGGTGTCAAGGTGCGCTACGCGATCCATCCGGTGGCGGGGCGTATGCCGGGGCATATGAACGTGCTGCTGGCCGAAGCGGAAGTGCCTTACGAGCAAGTCGTGGAAATGGACGAAATCAACAACGAGTTCGCCGATACCGACGTGGTGCTGGTGATCGGCGCGAACGACGTGGTCAACCCCGCCGCCAAGAACGACAAATCCAGCCCGATCTACGGCATGCCCATCCTCGAAGTCCACAAGGCGCGCACCGTGCTGGTGGTTAAACGTTCCATGGCAACGGGTTATGCTGGATTGGATAACGACTTGTTTTATATGGATAAAACAATGATGGTGTTCGGCGATGCCAAGAAGGTCGTCGAGGATGTCATCAAGGCGCTGGCCTAGCCACTGCCGGACACATTTTGCCAGTGAAAGCGATGAGCCGCCTGCGCCCCAGATACCTTAATATTTTATTGGGGTTTCTGGGGTTTTACGCATTGGCTATCCTGATTTTGGCGGGGGTGGGCGAAGAACAATTTGAGGACATGCATCTCGCGCTCGACATCGGCAACGGTATTTTGTCGTTGTTGCTGGCGGTGTTCCTGCTGGGCGAGCGGCATTCCATCGAGCCTCGCGCGCGTAATTATCTGGTCATCGGTTTTGGTTTCTCCGCAGCAGCGGGGTGGCTGCATATCCTGAACAGCTTTGAATGGAGTGGCTGGTTTTCCGGGGTAAACCCTTATTCCGCGACGTTGCTTGCGGCAAGCTGGATACCTGCCAGCTATGTGTTACCACTTGCCCTGGCATGGGTTTTTTGGTTGATGAGGGGCAAGTGCAGGCTGTCTCCTGCCCGGTTTGCGGCAGGAATGACGGCGCTGACGCTAGGCTTGATGCTTTTGTCACTTGCATTGCCGCACGTTGTGGAGGGTGGGTTGCCGGCAGTCGCCCGTGTTGTGCAAGCGCCCTTGTTGTTGCTTTGGGCGGGAGTGATTGCCGTTTATTGGCGTAAACGTCACCAACATCCGATATTTGAGGGCGTTGCGCTGATGGGCGTGCTGCTGCTTGTGTCCGATCTGTCCCTGCTGTACTCGATTGCGCCGGATGACAAATTCGCCATGATGGCGCATTTCGGCAAGTTTTTCGGATATGCCATGCTGCATCTGATTCAGATGCGTATCGCGGAGGAAGACAGCGAGGCAAGGAGCGAAGCGGAAGCCGAATTGCGTATCGCGGCGGTCGCCTTCAACTTGCAAGTCAGTATGCTGATCACCGATGCCCAGGGGGTGATTTTGCGGGTGAACCAGATGTTTACCCAGACTACCGGCTATACCGCCGACGAGGTGGTGGGACAGTTGCCGCACCTGCTCAAATCGGCCCGACACCCTACGGGCTTTTACCGGACGATGTGGGCGGCGATACGGCGCACGGGGACTTGGCAGGGCGAAAACTGGTGCAGGCGCAAGAATGGCGAAATGTTCCCGAATTTGCTCAATATCTCCGCCGTCAGAGGAGACGATGGTCAGGTCAGCCATTATATCGGGGCTTACCTGGACATCACGGAACACAAGGCTGCCGAGGAAGAAATCAAACAACTGGCGTTTTATGACACGCTCACCGGGCTACCCAACCGGCGTTTGCTGCTGGACAGACTACAGAAAGCCCTGATTTCCAGCGCACGCAGCGGGAGACGGGGTGCGCTGATGTTCATAGACCTGGATAATTTCAAAACCATCAATGACACGCTGGGACATGATGCGGGTGATTCGCTGCTGAAGCAGGCAGCATCCCGTTTGCTTGCCTGTGTGCGCGAAGATGACACCGTGGCGCGCCTGGGCGGTGACGAATTTGTGGTGATGCTGGTGGAACTGAGCAAGCTGGAACTTGAAGCCGCAGCGCAAACGGAAGTTATCGGCGAGAAAATTCTCGGCTCTCTCGGCCAGCCTTATCCCTTGCACAACAAAGAATGTATCAGTACGCCCAGCATCGGCGTGGCGATGTGTAGTGGCCGGCATCGCGAGATGGAAGAACTGTTGAAACGTGCCGACATCGCCATGTATCAGGCAAAAGACTCAGGCCGCAATGCGCTGCGTTTCTTCGAGCCGGAGATGCAGGATGCGATTGACGAACGCGCCACCCTTGAAGCTGAATTGCGTCGTGCGCTGGACAAGCGACACTTTCAGTTGTTTTACCAGATACAGGTGGATAGTGCGCATCGTTTGCTGGGGGTTGAGGGCTTGATACGCTGGATGCAT
>PEUR01000007.1:7396-7827 GCA_002780675.1 Gallionellales bacterium CG03_land_8_20_14_0_80_55_15
GAAACCGGGTTGATACTCCCCATCGGGCAGTGGATTCTGGAAACGGCTTCTGCGCAACTCAGGGCGTGGCAGGACAATGTATTGACGCGGGAATTGGTTTTGGCGGTGAATGTCAGTGCCAAACAGTTTCGCCAAGTTGATTTTGCGGCTCAAGTGCTGGCCTGTGTGGCTCAATACGACATCAACCCGGCACGCCTCAAGCTGGAACTGACCGAAAGCCTATTGTTTGAAAATACCGAAGCACTCATCGCCACCATGAATACGCTGCACGCAAGCGGCGTGCAATTTTCGCTGGACGACTTCGGCACGGGCTATTCGTCATTGCAATATCTCAAAAGCCTGCCGCTGAATCAGATCAAGATTGACCATTCGTTCGTGCGAGATATTGCCGTTAATCTCAGCGACCGGGCTATCGTGCGCACCATCATTGC
>PEUR01000212.1 GCA_002780675.1 Gallionellales bacterium CG03_land_8_20_14_0_80_55_15
CCAGGTGTAGAACGCACTGTCGCCACGAAAACCCGGCAAGGCACGGTATGCCTTAATGAAGGCTTCCTGAGTCACATCTTCAGCTTCAGCCGAATCACGCACGAAACGTGAGATCAAACGCCCAAGTTTTCTCTGATATTTCGTAACCAGCAAATCGAAGGCGCGCTTATCCCCTCGCTGCACGCGTTCTACCAACTGTTGATCAACATCCCGATCTACCATCCCCGATGATTCCATTGACTATTTTATTGTACGAAAACTAGCAAGGCGCGCAGTATAACTGCTAGTGGCTCTGCTCGTCAGCCAGACTGGACAACCCCAACACACTGAATTGTCATTCAGCGGTTAAATTGACTCCCCAGTGTCAACAGTTTTGCTATAGTCGCAACCTTGCAATGAACATAACAGGAATCCAATTGCTACACTTCGACACGCTCATTATCGGTAGTGGTCTTGCCGGACTCACACTGGCGCTCAAACTCGCCGATTATAAACGGGTAGGTTTAATCACCAAAAAATCCCTGCTGGACGGTGCCAGCAGTTGGGCGCAAGGTGGCATTGCCGCTGTCTTGTCAGGTGAAGATACCGCGAACGAACATTACAATGACACGCTGATTGCCGGAGCAGGCTTATGCGACCCGACCGCCACACGTTATGTCGTAGAACATGGCAAGCAAGCCATAGACTGGCTGATTGATCAAGGCGTACCCTTCACACGGGACACTGCCAGCGACATCGGCTATCACCTGACGCGCGAAGGCGGCCATAGCAGACGCCGCATCATCCATGCCGCCGACGCGACGGGGCGCGCAGTCCAGCAAACTCTCTCAGAAAAAGTGCTGCAACATCCCAATATCACGGTATTGGAAAACTATATTTCGGTTGATTTGATCACTGGCAAGAAACTGGGGATGGCTGACAATCGCTGCTATGGCGCGTACGCACTTAACAATGCCACCGATGAAATTATCACCCTCTCCGCACAAAACACGGTTCTCGCCACAGGTGGCAGCGGCAAAGTGTATCTTTACACCACCAACCCAGATACTTCCACGGGAGACGGTATCGCCATGGCGTGGCGTGCTGGGTGTCGTGTGGCCAACATGGAATTTATCCAGTTTCACCCCACCTGCTTATACCACCAACATGCCAAATCCTTTTTGATCAGCGAGGCGGTGCGTGGAGAAGGCGGCATTTTAAAACTGCCTGACGGCACGCGGTTTATGCCCAAACACGATGCGCGCGCCGAATTGGCACCGCGCGATATTGTGGCAAGAGCCATTGATTATGAAATGAAAAAAGGTGGGTTGGACTGCGTCTATCTGGATATTTCACACCAGTCAGTGGAATTCCTGCAAGAGCACTTTCCGAATATTTTCGCGCGCTGCCTCAGCCTTGGGATCAACATTAGCAAAGAACCTATCCCGGTCGTCCCGGCCGCACACTATACCTGCGGCGGCGTAGTAGCGAATTCTGACGCACAAACTGATGTGCAGAATCTTTATGCCATAGGTGAAACCGCTTACAGCGGTTTACATGGCGCAAATCGTCTCGCCAGCAATTCGTTGCTGGAATGTCTGGTATTTGCCAATGCCGCAGCCATTGATATTCTCGGCAAAAAAAACCAGACGATGCCTGAGCTTCCTGCATGGGACGATAGCCAGGTAACCGATGCCGACGAAGAAATTGTTATCTCGCACAACTGGGCGGAACTGCGCCATTTCATGTGGGACTACGTAGGGATCGTGCGCACCAACAAACGCTTGCAACGCGCACAACACCGCATACAGTTGCTGCAAAGTGAGATTGATGAATACTATTCACATTTCCACATCAGTTCAGACTTACTCGAATTGCGCAATCTGGTTACCAATGCGGATTTGATCGTGCAAAGTGCGTTATTGCGTCACGAGAGTCGCGGCCTGCACTACAGTAAAGACTATCCTGAAATGCTGAAGCATCCTCACCCCACCATCCTGTCGCCACACTAAAGTGCCGACGTATTGCCACACGCCACTACAGATATTTAAGACGCACGCGCAACTGACGGAAGGCTTCAACTGGCATCGCATCCCAGAAAATCACTTGACTGACGGGAAACTTACGTTCGTCGAGACTGACACTCAACACAACGCAATGAGAGGTGACAAGGGTGCGATGCATAATGTCACCCACCCACTCGTCACCGCCCCGCGTGTTGATCAGCACGCGCTTTTGATTTATCGAAAAGGAAAGCCAAGCTGACTTATCACGCAACAGTGCATACCGATACAGGCAATATAGCAGGCTGATCCCTATCAATAGAGACAACGCCAAACAACGCCCAGGCGCGCCGTTGATCAACCATACCGAAACCAGTGCCAGCAGATGCATAATTATCAACATCGAAGTAAAAACTCGGGAGGGTTTAAGCACGAACTGCTTGAGCATACAACTTACCTGGCAATAAGTCAGGAAACATAAATCAACAGCATCAGCAACACTATGACCAGGAATAGAATCACAAACTTGAAATTACTTCCCGCCGAGGATTCTACTGGTCTGGAACGCACGGGAGTAACGGATTGAACACCCCCCTTGGCAGAGGTACCTGTTTTGGCTACTTTCGGTTTGGTCCCGGACACATCCGGTTTGAATGACGATGCAATTGGCACGGCTATCTTCAAGGTTTTAGCTAACTCATCAACGTCATGAATATCAGCAGTCATGGCAGCCAGGCGCATAGTCGCCTCATTTGAGTCAAATGACTTAGATAACCCTAAGGTAATGACCGAATCCTCCCCGCCATTTTCAGCACCATGACGACCTGTAACAACAATCGCATCCAGCGTTTTTTTAACCACGACAAGGGAAGCCACATCAATTTGGCGATTACTGCGTGGTATAACTTCCCGACAGGCGCGCAAATCCGCTGCAAAATCCTTGGCATTTTGATAACGGTCATCACGTTCTTTCGCTAACGCCTTGGCCACAATAAAATTGAGCATTTCCGGCACGCCTGCATTCAACGAACTGGGCGCCTTGGGTACTGCGTTGAGCGTTTGATACATGATGGCATTGACGTTTTCTCCCAAAAACGGCGCTTCTCCGGTGAGCATCTCATACAACATCACCCCCAAAGAAAAAATATCGGAACGCTGATCAATATCCTTGCCCAGAACCTGTTCGGGCGACATATATTTTGGCGACCCCAGAACCATACCCGTCTGTGTACGCACGGCAGAAGATGCCATACGGGCAATGCCGAAATCGGTTATTTTTGCATGACCATCCCGTATCACCATAATGTTCGATGGCTTAATATCGCGGTGTACAATTCCATGTTCATGCGCATAAGCCAAACCCGAAGCCACTTGTGCCACAATATCCAGCACCTGATCCACTGGCATGTTGCCATCATCGCGCATGATGTCGCGCAACTCGCGTCCTTGCAAAAATTCCATGGCGATATAGGCAATATCACCACTCTTGCCCACATCATAGATGGTGACGATATTCGGATGATTGAGCCTACCGGCCGCTTTGGCCTCCTGATAGAAACGCCCTTCATATTCATCAAGTTCATCCTCAGCCAGGCTGAGATTGATCGTTTTGATGGCAACCTGACGGTCAATCAATGGATCCTTGGCCTTGTAAACCACGCCCATTGCACCCTGACCTAATTCGCCCAGCACCTCATAGCGCCCCAGTTGACTAATCATGGTAGCTACCTAAAACAATGGTTATTGTGGTCATGTTGTACATATGCAGCCTACCTGCACACCTTAGGACTTACCCGTTCAATTTTTCCCGGTTCAAGATCAACTTCGTTTGTATAAATTCCAAAACTTGCATGATTGATAATTATTTTGTGCTTGCCCGGCTTGGCTGTCACAGTCGTTGACCCGGAACTGCTGATAGTCCCTTTTTGTGAACCATCCACGAATACCTGTGAACCTTCCTTGCAAAGCACCAGAATAAATGCCTCAGCGTCCGCTTTTACACTGCCCCCTTGTGTCTGTTCAGATGCGGTTTTCTTGACGGCCAGGATAGCAGCCTTGCTCTGAGTCTTGTTTTCGGCGGATTGGGCTGGAGTGTCCAGCCTTTTTTTAGTCTGTTGCGACTTGTTATTTTCCGGTTGCGACTTATTGCTTGGCTGTTGCGATTTTGGTTGTTCAGCAGCCTGCCGGGCAGTCATACTGGAAGCCGCACTTCCCACATCAACTTTCTCAGCAATCACTGGTTCAACACTTGCCGACGGCATGGTCTCGACACTCAAATCGGGCTGAACCACTTTATTTAGACCATGCATAACAGCCAGCCAACCTATCAGCAAAGGCACCAACACAACTGCCGCATACAAAGTGCGCTGCTTGGTATCAGCCTTTTTAATATTCTCCAACCAGGCAAGCCTGCGTTTGTTCATACTTTTAGCCAGTGCAGAATAGGCAGCTTGGGCGCGCCCCATCATCCCAACCGATTGAGACTGCTCTTCTTCGAAAACCTTGGCTGGCATTTTTTTGGTTGTATATTCGCCCGGATAACCTATGGCGTAAACCTCGTGCTCGCGCACATGCTTGTCGGTACGTGAACCCTGATAGTGAAACATATCGGCATATTGGGCGGAAAGGCGTGAGACCGCATCATAATAAGAGCGCGACACCAGTATCTGACCGGGGTCGGCAAAACCCATCACGCGCTGCGCAACGTTAATGCCATCACCCACTATATTGGGTTGACCATTAAGGTCGCGCATCAACCTGACCGGCCCCAGGTTGATACCAATTCTCACCAGTAACTCAGGCTCTAATTGAGCATCTTCGTTAAGCAAACTTGCACGCAAACTAAGAGCCGCCTTCAGCGCATCCTCAACATCACCGAGAAAATTCACTGCCGCACCATCTCCTGTATCGAGAATAATCCGATCCGCAACAGGCATATCCTGAATAGCCTCGGCAAGATAGGCATTAAACCTTTCCTTCAAGGAGATTTGACCCGTGACTGACTTTTTTGAATATTCAACAATATCCAAAAACAGCACACTGCTCATGATAGTTTTATTACTGCGGTCTTCCATTCAGCTTTTCATTACACCGATAATTTTTGTAGCATGTATTTTAAGTGACAAAATTTACAACAAAGTTCAGCGTTTCACACTACCCCTGCCCGTCTTGCGGCTATCCATTCTGCTTCCGCCTGTTCGGTTACCCGACCTGGCGGAACGAACGGCGCGGCGCAGCGCGGGTCTATTTTGGGTAGGCTGTTGAGGTGTAAACTGCTTAGGCTCCTCTCCAACATAGCCTGCATCATCAATGTCTGAGGTATCTTTAGACTCTCCCACCCATTCCATCACCTGTTCAATCTCGCCTTCACCCAACTCGGCCATCATGCCGCGTTTTAAACGCGGCGGGAGGTTGATTATACCGAAACGTACCCGAATCAAGCGGCTTACCGGCAACCCAAGCGCATCAAAAGTACGCCGCACGATACGATTGCGGCCCTCTTTCAATATGACGTGATACCAGTGATTGAAACCTTCGCCACCATGATCCTCAAGTTTTTCAAAAGTCACAGAGCCATCTTCCAACTCCACACCCTCACTGAGCGCTTGCTTCATCTGCTCGTCGGTCATGACTCCCTGCACGCGCACCGCATATTCCCGTTCCACTTCAAAACTTGGATGCATCAGCCGATTAGCCAATTTACCAGAGGTCGTAAAAATAAGTAAACCACTGGTATTAAAATCCAGTCGCCCAATAGCAATCCACTTCTGCCCGCGCAATCTCGGCAACTTGTCAAACACGGTCGCACGCTTTTCAGGGTCGTCACGACTGACGATTTCACCCTCCGGCTTGTGGTACAGCAACACGCGCACGGCATGTTCACGCTCACCGACACGTATCGTGCGATGCGCAGTTTTCACCATATCGCCCGGCAATACACGCATCCCCAAGGTTGCCGGTTCGCCATTTACGCTTACACGTCCCGCAGCAATCCATTCTTCCATCGCGCGGCGCGATCCAAACCCCGCCTGGGCTAACACTTTTTGTAACTTTTCGCCCTGTTCATTCATACCGTCAACTCACGTCTTTCTAGCACGGCTTGCGCCAATGTCCCACTATCCACTTGCTCCAGTTCACCGCCCACCGGCAAACCGCGCGCAATACGCGACACTTTAACACCTTGCGATTGCAATAATGTTGCTAAATAGTGCGCCGTCGCATCACCTTCAACGGTAAAATTAGTGGCCAGTATCACTTCACAAGGATGCTGCTGAACACGCTTGACCAAGCGATCCAGATGTAATTGCTTGGCACCGATGCCATCAAGCGGCGACAACCTGCCCATCAGAACATAATACATACCGCGATAACACTGCGTCTGCTCGATCATCAGCAAGTCAGCCGGCATCTCTACCACGCACAACAAGTCCTCATCGCGCCTCGTAGAAGCGCAAAGCGCACACACTTCCAGCTCAGAAAAATTATTACACTTGGAACAATGCCGAATATTGGTTGCAGCGTGTTGCAAGGAGGTGGCCAGATGCAGCGCACCGGCACGATCACGCTGCAACAAATGGTAAGCCATACGCTGCGCAGACTTGGGCCCTACGCCTGGCAAGCAACGCAACGCCGCAATTAACTCATCAAGGTGTGAAACAGCCATCAAAAAGGCAGCTTCATCCCAGGAGGCAAGCCCATCCCGGCACTAAATCCGCTCATGCGCTGCTCGGTTGTCGCAGCCACTTTTTTCATCGCGTCATTCAATGCCAGCACGATCAAGTCCTCCAGCATTTCTTTGTCGGACATTACGCTGTCGTCCAGAGCAACCCGACGCACTTCGTGTGCGCAGCTCATAGTCACTTTCACCATGCCGGATGCCGCCAGCCCCTCTACATCTACCCTAGCCAGTTCAGCTTGCGCCTGCTGCATATTCTTCTGCATTTGTTGCGCTTGTTTCATCAAGCCGCCCAATCCGCCCTTCATCATATTTTCGTTCCTTTTACTGACTTGATTTAATTGGTTTAATTGATTCAATTAGCAGATTGGCAGCCAATTCGGCTTGCGCATCAATAATGAAAGCATCTTTATTTATCGAATCATTCGCCTGTTCATGCATGATTTGCCGGGTTTGATGCTCAATTTTCGCAGGTGTTGCTTCCGCAATTTTGCCCAAAATAATACCGAGTTTAACGGGATGTCCGAAATAATCACTCAGCGCCGATTGCAAATTTTCAGCCGCCATCCGCGTCTGTAAATGTTTGTGTTCCTGCTCCAGACGCAGAACAACCGACTGCTCCGAAATATTTTCCAGCACACAGTGCTTCGCCAATTGCTGTGCCATAGCTTGCACATTCAACTGTGCCATTAAAACGCCCCAATCGGTCACCTCAAGAGCAATTGGCGAGGGCGGCAACACTGTTGCAGGCGATACAGTTTCAGCTATTGGCGAAACGACAGGAACTTGCGTAAAAGGTTTAGCCGGTGCGACTGTTTGCGG
The DNA here is from genome assembly GCA_002780675.1 of Gallionellales bacterium CG03_land_8_20_14_0_80_55_15. GTDB lineage: Bacteria > Pseudomonadota > Gammaproteobacteria > Burkholderiales > Gallionellaceae > Gallionella. The sequence goes on from PEUR01000212.1 coordinate 7,480, forward strand.
ACGACTTTTCGCTAACACAACTTGCCCACCACTGGCTCCAACAACCTGTGCGGGCAAGCTACTCGCAGACGGCGCGAATGCCAGCATCCGTAATAGCGTCATGGTAAAGCCAGCATATTCATCGGGTGCCAAATCAATTTCGGCACGCCCATGAATAGCGATCTGATAAAACAACTGAATGTCCTCTGGCGTATAGGAGGCGGCCAAATCCAGTAAACGTATCCTCTCCGGCTCATCGTCAGCAATTGCCTGTGGCACAGTCTGCGCTAATGCCATTCGATGCAACAAGGAAGCCAATTCCTGCAAAGCGGAATCGAACGCCACGCTGCGCGATGCCATACTATCGGCGACCTCCAGCAGCGCCGCACCATTTTTTTCTCGCAAGGCAAAC
>PEUR01000008.1 GCA_002780675.1 Gallionellales bacterium CG03_land_8_20_14_0_80_55_15
CCTGACCCCTTACCCCGATGACAGCCGCGAGTGCGCTTATTGCAACGCCACGCTCAATGCCCCCCCCTCGAGCTGGACGCTGTTCCGCCTGTGGCGTTTTGCCAAACCCTACCAGTGGCAATTGCTCGCCGGATTCTTGCTGATGCTGGGTTCGACCGCCGCCACGCTGGTGCCGCCCTACCTCACCATCCCGCTGATGGATAAGGTGCTGATTCCCTACCAGAACGGCGTGCCGATTGATTTTGGCCTGGTGGCCTGGCTGCTCACCGGACTGTTAGGCTCGGCGCTGCTGGCGTGGGGGTTGGGCTGGGCAAAGACCTATATTCTCGCGCTGGTCAGCGAACGCATCGGCGCGGATTTGCGCACGCTCACCTACCAACATCTGCTCAACCTCTCGCTGGAGTATTTCGGCGGCAAACGTACTGGCGACCTGATGTCGCGCATCGGTTCGGAATCAGACCGCATCTGTGTCTTTTTGTCGCTGCACCTGCTTGATTTTGCCACCGATGTACTGATGATTCTGATGACGGCGGCGATCCTGTTTTCCATCAACCCGTGGCTGGCGCTGGCCACCCTGCTGCCGCTGCCGTTTATCGCCTGGATGATCCACAACGTGCGCGACCGGCTGCGCACCGGCTTTGAAAAGATAGACCGCGTCTGGTCAGAAGTCAGCAATGTGCTGGCCGACACCATCCCCGGCATCCGCGTGGTCAAGGCGTTCGCCCAGGAGGGGCGCGAGGCAGAACGTTTTTACACCGCCAACCAGCACAACCTGCAAGTCAATGACCGCATCAACAAAATCTGGTCGCTGTTCTCGCCCAGCGTCTCGCTGCTGACTGAGATCGGCTTGCTGGTGGTGTGGGCGTTCGGTATCTGGCTGGTCTCGCACGACCAGATCACCGTCGGCGTATTGCTCGCGTTCCTGGCTTACATCAGCCGGTTCTACGCGCGCCTCGACTCGATGAGCCGCATCGTTTCCGTGACGCAAAAATCGGCGGCGGCGGCCAAACGCATCTTCGACATTCTGGATCACGTCTCCAGCGTCCCCGAACCGGCGACCCCTGTTCACCTTCACAAAGTGAACGGCGGCATCGAGATACGCGATGCCGGATTCCGCTATGGCAATCGCGCCGTCATCAAGGGCTTGAATCTTTGCATCGCGCCCGGCGAAATGATCGGCCTGGTCGGCCACAGCGGTTCGGGAAAAAGCACGCTGGTTAATTTGATGTGCCGCTTCTACGATGTCAGCGAAGGGACAATCAGCCTGGACGGGGTCAACATCCGCGCCCTGCCCATCGCCGAATATCGCCGCAACATCGGTCTGGTGTTGCAAGAACCCTTTTTGTTCTTTGGCAGCATCGCCGAGAATATCGCCTACGGCAAACCAGCTGCGACGCGCGCGGAAATCGTCGCCGCCGCCCGCGCCGCCTTTGCCCACGAATTCATCCTGCGCCTGCCGCACGGCTACGATTCGCTGGTCGGCGAACGCGGGCAAGGACTGTCGGGCGGCGAACGCCAGCGCATCTCCATCGCCCGCGCGCTGCTGATAGACCCGCGCATTTTGATTCTCGACGAGGCCACCGCCTCGGTAGATACCGAAACCGAGAAGGAAATTCAGAAGGCGCTGGACAATCTGGTGCAGGGGCGCACCACTATCGCCATCGCCCACCGCCTGTCCACCCTGCACAAGGCCAACCGTCTGGTGGTCATGGACAAGGGCGAAATCGTCGAGATCGGCAATCACGACGATTTGATGGAAAAACAGGGGGCTTATTACCGCCTGTATCAGGCACAGGCGCGCAACGTGGACACCGACTTGAATGACGCAGCCATCAACATTCCGCTCAACTCAAAGGTAACTACATGAATAATTTCAGTTTAATCAGGAACACGGGCGGCCAGCTGGTGTACCTTTCCAGCACGGGAGACACACACAATGGGATCGTTCCGGTGCGCGCCTTTCCCATTTCTGCGCCCGATCAAGGCATTTCCCTGACGGACAGTGACGGGCATGAAGTGATATGGATAAACAATCTGGCCGACTTGCCCGAGGCCGCGCGCGCTCTGATTTTGGAAGAACTGGCAAACCGGGAATTCACGCCCAAAATAAACCGCATCCACCACGTTTCCAGCTACGCCACGCCCAGCACCTGGCAAGTGGCAACAGATCGCGGCGATACCGAACTGCTGCTGCCTGGCGAAGATCACATCCGCCGCCTGTCGCACACGGCTTTACTCATCACCGATGCGCACGGCGTGTCTTTCCTGCTGCCCGATATCGAAGCCCTGGATGGCCACAGCCGCAAGATGCTGGACAGATTCCTGTAACGTCCGGTAAACCGTCAATGGAAGCTGAAGGTGTAAAAAAGGTCTATGGCAGGGGTGTTGCCCGCCTGCGCCTTGACTGAAAGGCGTTTGCTGAGGGTGTAGTTGATCTTTATCAGCGAACTTGCCCCCGCCAATCCCTGCTCGTAACTGAGGTAGGCGCGCGAGGAAAGCCGCTTGCCAAGCGCCAGCACGGTATTTTCTACCCCGCCCGCCCCCTTTAGGCCAACATCTTCCAGCCCCGCCGCATGGGCGATAGTTTGCTGCAAGGAGACGGATTTCCCCGTATCCAGCAATGCGCCCGCTGCGGCTTGCAGCGCGCTAAATTCCGCACCGCTGGCATCATCCAGCCCATGCCCCAACGCCAACCATGAAAGTTTTTCGCTATCCGGCACCAAGGGATTGGAGGTAAGCGTGACGTGCGGAGACTGCACCGTCCCGGTCACGACAACCCCCGCCTCGACCGGGAGGTTCTTGCGCATAGCCACAATATTGAGACCGGGATTGTCCAGCGCCCCCTGAAAATTAACGATGCCGCGCTCGATTTCCAGCCGTTGTCCATATGCGGCAAAAACGCCTGTGACCACACGGATGCTGCCGTCGGCGGTCGGTAGTGCGCGATCTACCTTGTGCAGTTTGAGCGCGCCGGCCAGTTGCGCATCCAGCCCCAGCCCCTTTACCCGGAAATTATCGCCCAGATCGAAATCCAGATCGGTGACGAGAGAATACGGCGAGGCTCTTTTTCGTGCGGATTCAAGCTGCCCCAGCACAACCACATCGCGGCTTGCAGTGGGAGCATCCCCTTCCGGCATTTCAATCATGCCTTGGTCGGCCTTGAGTTTCGCCAGCAGTTTGGCATTTTTACCCAGCACGGTCGCCTCTGCCGACCCGCTCAACACCAGATAACGGTCGGGACGCGACAACACTTCGAGTTGCTCGGCCTTGATTGATAGCTGCATGACGGGCTGTTTGGCGCCGAAATCCAGCGTGCCATTGCCCTGCAAACGACCCGCACCGCCGTGCATGACCAGCTCGTTGAGATGCAACACCTGAGCTTGCAAATTTGCCTTGAAATGGCCGTCAGTCAAATGCACCCCTTGCTCCGGCATCGCCACGCGCAGCCGCGTTCCGCTCAGCTCACCGCTCAAATCAGGTCGGGCAAAAGTGCCGTCCGCCCGAACATGCGCCTTTAGCGCGCCATCCAACGTCAGCGCGCCGCTCCCATCCAGCAGCGGCTGCGCCCACGACAACATGCCAACAGCCAGGTCAACACTGGCGTGCAACGGTGCTGCGCCAGCAATCCCCCAACGCCCGTCATGCCGAGATAGCGTGCTTTGCGCATCGGCCCTGAGACTGCCCAGATGGCTGCCTTCTGCTTGCAGATGCGCTTCCAGGCGGTTGTTCACCGCTGCAATGCTCATGCTCAACTGGCTGATACCCAGAAAAATCTGCGCATCCCTATCCACCGTCACATCGCCCCGCTCGCGGCGGATAGCCAGATGACCATTGACCTTATCCCGGGCGACAAATTGCCAGTCACCCGCCAGCGTCAGATCGCTGCTGATGCCGTTATCCTGCGCCGTGAGACCTTGCCAATATGCCAGCGGAAAAGTCTGGAATTCCCCCCTGCTGCTTATCTGCCCGGCGCTATAGTCCAGCCCATGCAGCACAAATTTTGCGCCGGCAAACGCGAAACGCGCCTCGCCCAACACGATACGCTGGCGACCCAGTTGCACCTTAGCGGGAGATTCCAGCAACAGCTCATGAGGGCCTTGATTGACCAGCTTTTCAAGCTGCCCCGACCATAGCTGACCCAAACCCTGCCAGCCCCCTGCAAGCACGCCTTCCGCATCCAGAACAGGACTCTTCACCCGTATTTTCAAGGTGTGATGCGCGCGCGTGCCTCGCGCCTCCAGGCTGGCATGATCCAGGCGGATTTGCGGTGTCGTCAATCCCTGTAACGAGGCATCCAGTGCCAGCGCCCCATGCGCGCCTTGTGCCAGTTGCCCTTCGAGTTGCAAGCTGGATACGCGGTAATCCTTGCCCCATGCCAATCCGTCAAGTTGCGCGGCAAAGCTGCCAGCGGGTGCGGCCAAACGTCCTTCCAGCACGCCGTTGGCATGTAGTTTTCCGTCCAGCTCGGCGCCAAGCAGATTCAGCTGGTCGGCCTCGATCTGAAAGGTAAACCTGTCACCCGGATTGCCCAGCGCACCGGTTGCTTCGAGGTGGTTGCCAGCCAGCCGCAGTTGGATATTGCTATCCCAAACACGCTGTTTGGAAACGTTCAGCTTGCCCTGACCGGACAGCGGCTGATGGCGATACTGGCTATCGCGGATGATAAATGCCAACAAAGCTTGCGGTGCAGTCGCCAAATGCCCGTCGGCAGAGAGCGTCGCATTGACCGATGCTGCCGGGAAATCCCCAAAGTCGGCGGGGTTAAACTGGCGCATTTCACCTGCCAGAACAAATTTATCCAGCCCTGCCAGCGTGCCGTGAGCCGTCAACATACTCCCGGCGGAACGGACGGTAGCCTCGCGCAATTCGACGATATTGTCCTGGTGGCGCGCATCCAGATGTAATTGAAAACGCCGGTAACGCAAATCGCCGACCAGTTGCTGGCTATCAGGTTGCGCGTCCAGATGAATGCTCCCCGCCAGCCGCAGGGCGCGCATTTTACCGTGTACGCCGTGCGGATTGAAATCGCTGCTAACAAGATCAAGTTGCAGATGCAGGTCATTGAGCTGCCCCTTACCCGCGAAATGCCCGGCTTCCGCCATGTCCAGACGCAGGTCGTGCAGCTTGAGCCGATCCGGTGTGCCATCGAATTGCATCGCCAGTTCGCGTAGCGGCAGACGCGCCTTATCCCAACTGCCGGGCCGACCATTTTTCATCGCAACACTACCCTGCCAGCCCTGCGCCCTCTGCGGCTTCAGAACAAACACCGCGCTTAGCTCAGCCTGGGGTAAATCGGGGCGCAGCGAAGCGGGATTCATACGCGCCGCTTCGATGCGCGCCTCGACCAGAGGAACCCGCGCCAGCGGCAAGAGTTTGGCGTGAATATCGGCCTTGCCGCCCCATGCTGTTGCCTTGCCATCCAGCATGAGTTGCGACAGCGTACCGCCCACATCCGCTGCGATGCGATAGGCTTGCTGCCGCTCATCCGACTGCAAGACGAATCTCGCCTGCACGGCGTAAGGCCGCGTGTCGGCAAGCGTCATCTCGCCCTGAACGCTCCCCCATGCAGACACGATTTTGTTGAGCCGCATCCGGTAGCGCGCCGCATCCTTGTCCAGCGCGAATTCGATACCGTTCAGCACTTGTTCTGCGTTCCCGCGTTTAAACACCAGCCGCGCAACGGTGAGGGACGGCGCTGAAAAAGTCACCGGCAGACGCAAGCTCACGGGCAACGGAGTCGCTTCCACGCCGGGCTTGAGTTCGGTAATACGCAGCTCCTGCACCGCCAGCTTGTTGATCTTCACCGGTTGCACCAGCAATGACTGCGGCGACCAGTCCAGCAAGGTCTGTTTCGCCTCATAACGATAATCGCCATCCTGATAGCTGAGCGCCGCTATCCGCACTTGGCCATACAATGAACCGCGCACATCAGTCAGAATAAGCCTGCCGCCACTCCAGCGTTCCGCCTGTCCGGCACTCCAGCGCAAAGCGGATTCCGTACCCAACAGCAGCACCGTCAAGATAGCCAGCACTAGCAGCCCCAGCAAAGTGCGCAGCAAATAAACAAATGATTTTTTGGCGAATAGTGCCGACATCAGAAGCTCGCGCCCAAGGAAAAATGCAAATGCAACGCTTGCGTTTGCTGGCCGTAGGCCAAATCCAGACTCAGCGGGCCGAGGGGACTCTTCCAGCGCCCGCCCACGCCATAGCCCAGCACAGGCCGCAGCGACCCCAGCGTGTCCGCCGCATTGCCACCATCGAGAAACACTGCCCCGCCCCACTCCTGCGACAAACTATGCACATACTCAACGCTGGCCAGTGCCAGATACCGACCCCCTACGATACCGCCCGCCTGCGATACGCCCAGACTTTGATAAGCGTAACCGCGCACCGTCTGGTCACCCCCGGTACGAAACAGGTAATTGGCAGCGATACCATCCCGGCTGCGCGCCGCCACCATGCCCAACTCACCGCGCAAAATCAGTTGATCGCGCTGGCCGAGTGGCTGGAAATACACCCCGCGCCCGTAGCCGCGCAGGAAATCCCGATCCGAGAGCAAGGCGCGGGAAGCGATGTCCGTCTGTAAGTTAAGCAAGAACCCGCGTCCAGGATTCAATATATTGTCCACATCACGCAGCGTCCAGGCAAAAAATGGGCTCAAGGTATTGCTCAACTTGCCGCCCGTGCCATTAACGTTCTGTCTCACAAACGAATAATTCAGCCCATAGACATGTTCGGTTCTCCCGCTGATTTTCGTGCGTTTCGCCCCCACCACCAGCGCTTGCGTCACTTCACCCGCAATACTGGTGCGCTCGGCCTGTGCGGTGATGCCATCGCGATAGCCGTGAGCGTCCAGCGGAAATTGCAAATCATTACTCAGAGATTGCTTCTTCGTATCCAGTTTGAGTGTACTGCCGAACCGCAAGGCGCTATCTCGAAAACCTATATCGCGGTAATCAAGCGACACCCGTGGGCCAGTATCCGTACTCGCACCGATACCCACACCCAACTTTCTGGACTGAACCTCGACCACCTCGACCCGAATCGGTAGCTGCGACACCTGTTTGGTAGAAGTATCCACGCTTACCACCACGTTGGAAAAATAGGGGGTATTTTGTAAAATATTCTGTAATTTCAATAACTTATCCTGCGAATAGGGTTCGCCTGGCAAAATCGGATTGACGTGCGCAATCAGGCTGGCGGGATAGCGGCTCAGACCATGAATATCCAATTCGCCCAGCGTGACAGCCGGCCCGCCATCCAGAATAACTTGCAGCGCAACGCGATGGGTTTGCGGATCAACCATCGCGTGACTCTCTACCATCGAAGCCGTCGGATAGCCGTCAATCAACAAAGCCTTGAGCGCATCGCGCTTGGCCGCCTCCCAGTTCGCGTGACGGAACACCGCACCGACAGGCAAGCCCCAATCCGACTGCAACTTTGCCAGGCGGCTGCGAATTTCCGCCCCCTCATTCCCGTCCTGCAATTTCACCTCTACAGCCGACACAAGCACTGGCTCGCCCAACTCGACCCCCAGCTTGACCATCCGTTTATCGCGTTTCCCGGAAATCGTCGCCGTAATGACCGGCGCATAAAACCCCTCGGTAGCAAGAAACTCACGAATCTGTGCGGGTGCCAGCTTCACCAGGCGCTGGAGTTGACCTTCGTCCATGCGTTCCCTGCCGCGCCAGCGATAAAGATCGAGATAATCTTCCATCATCTGACGCTGTGCGGCAGGTATCTTAAGTTCAATATCGTAGCTGAATGCACGAGGTGCATCCGCCGCATACAAGGCATCAGTCACGGCCAACAAACACAGGCCAAAAATGAATAAAAGAGTCTTTTTTACCACTGATTTCATGAGGTTTTCCCATCAACCCAAGCCTGAGAAG
>PEUR01000137.1 GCA_002780675.1 Gallionellales bacterium CG03_land_8_20_14_0_80_55_15
TCGATGAGTTGCGACAAATGGCTGCCACGCTCAACTGAAGCGTCATAAACAAAATGCAATTGCGGCATGATGCGCAGCTTGATACTGCGTGCCAACTGACTGCGCAAAAAACCTGCAGCACGATCCAAACCCTGCTGGGCTTCTTCGTTTTTACCATCCAGCCTGGTAAAGAAAATCTTGGCATGAGAATAATCACCCGCCACTTCAACGCCAGTAATTGTCACCAGGCGCACGCGAGGATCATTAAGCTCAAGACGCACTAATTCGGCTATTTCACGTTGAATTTGCTGTCCAACGCGGTCTGTTCTCGCAAAGTTCGCCATTACAGTGTCCGAGCAACCTCAACGATTTCATATGCGTCCAGCTTATCGCCGACTTCCAGATCGTTGAAATTCTTCACTGACAATCCACACTCAAAATTAGCTTTGACTTCCTTCGCATCGTCTTTAAAGCGTTTCAGAGAATCCAGTTCACCTTCGTGAATCATGGTTTTCCCGCGCATCACTCGCACCTTGCAACCGCGCTTGACAATACCCTCAAGAACCATACAGCCAGCAATCGTACCCACCCTGGAAACGATAAATACTTGACGCACTTCAACCACGCCCAAGGCAACTTCCTTCTTTTCAGGGGCCAACATACCGGACAGGGCTATTTTAATTTCATCTACCATCGCATAAATAATGCTGTAGTTATGAATTTCAACGCCCGTTGATTCGGCCAGTTTGCGTGCGGGCGCGTCTGTGCGGGTATTGAAACCGATCAAAATAGCCTTGGATGCTAAAGCCAGATTGATGTCAGACTCGTTGACCGAACCGACACCACAATGAATCAAATTAACTTTAACTTCTGCGGTAGATAGCTTCAGCAACGCTTGAGCAATCGCCTCTGCAGAACCCTGCACATCCGCCTTGACGATCAACGAGAGCGTACTGACTTCGCCTTCAGTCATATTGTCAAACATGTTTTCCAGTTTGGCTGCCTGTTGCAGCGCCAACTTATCGCCGCGATATTTTCCTTGACGAAATAAGGCAATCTCCCGCGCACGCTTTTCGTCTGACAACACCATTAACATTTCACCTGCATCAGGCACATCGGACAACCCCTGAATCTCGACAGGAATGGACGGCCCGGCCTCGGTGACGGTCTTGCCATTTTCGTCCAGCATAGCGCGTACGCGACCAAACACCGAACCAACCAGCACCGCATCACCGCGTTTCAATGTACCCGACTGGATGAGCACAGTCGCAACTGCGCCCTTACCCCTATCCAAACGCGCCTCGATAACCAAGCCTTTGGCATTACAAGCACGCGGTGCTTTCAATTCCAGCAATTCTGCTTGCAACAACACCGTTTCAAGCAATTGATCAATACCCTGACCGGTTTTGGAAGAGACCTCAACGAACATCACATCGCCGCCCCAAGCTTCAGGAACCACCCCTTCGGAAACCAGTTCCTGCTTGACGCGCTCCATATTCGCATCAGCCTTATCTGCCTTGGTAATGGCAACCACCAATGGCACCTTACCTTCACGGGCATGAGCAATTGCTTCTTTAGTTTGCGGCATTACGCCATCATCAGCCGCAACCACCAAAATAACAATGTCGGTTGCCTTGGCACCCCGTGCGCGCATGGCAGTGAATGCCTCGTGCCCTGGCGTATCCAGGAAAGTAACCATTCCACGGGGCGTATTGACGTGATAAGCACCAATATGTTGCGTAATGCCACCCGCTTCACCGGACACTACGCGTGTGCGGCGAATGTAATCGAGTAAGGAAGTCTTACCGTGATCCACATGCCCCATAACCGTAACAACGGGCGCACGACTTTCTAAAACCACATCGTGATGCTCTTCATCAGCCATCAAATAAGCATCGGGATCGTCCAGCTTGGCAGCCTTGGCAACGTGCCCCATCTCTTCCACTACAATCATCGCGGTTTCCTGATCGAGCACTTGATTGATGGTCACCATCATGCCCATTTTCATCAAAACCTTGATAACTTCAACCGCCTTGACGCTCATCTTTTGCGATAGCTCTGCAACATTGATCGTTTCAGGAACGGCAATTTCATGCACTACGGTTTCGGTAGGCAAGTTGAAAGCATGACTCGGTTCAAGCGATGCATGCTTGGTATGCTTGCCATACTTGGGTGAACGAACTGGCGCTTGCCAGGCAACTTCCTTACCAGCCTTACCAGCCGTTTTGGCAACAGCGCGCTTTTTGTTGGCTTTATCGTCATGAACCACCGGGGCAGGCTTCGTGACAGTTTTAGGCTTCCAACTCGGCTTTGTCACCTTGTCGCCTGGACGCAAGGCAGGTTTATGCAAAGTGCCTTGAGAAACATCTTTTGCAACAGTTTTGGTTAATTTCTTCGGAACGTCGGCAGCATGCACAACTTCAGCAGAAGTAGTCTCTCCACCAACTGGCGCAACAACTGTTACAGACACCGGAGCAGGCATCCCTTCCCCCGACACACTCTCAGCAACTATTGTCACCACAGCGCCAGGAACACCCTTCACGGGTGCTATAGCCTTTGCAATCGCAGACACTTCCCGAGTTGACTTTTCAGCTTTTCGCTTATTACGATCTTGTTTGGCAAGCAACTCAGCCGCCTGGCGTTCTGCCAACGCAGCTTGCAATTTAGCCTCTTGCTCACGCGCATCCAGCTCAACTGCTCCCAACACCTTTAACGGTTCAACCCCGCTTGACTGGACAGCAGCCACGGGAGACTCAACCACCAGCGGCTTGATTGGCGCAACCACGCGGTGCTTACGCACCTCAACCTGAATCGTGCGCGCGCGTCCGGATCGGTCAGAACTTTGAATTTCAGTCGTTTCGCGTCGAGTCAGTGTTATTTTTTTGGGGGAATGATCCACGCCATGCGCCTGACGCAAATGTTCAAGCAACATTGCCTTGTCTTTTTCCGACACTTCGGCAGATGCATCCACTTGCTTGCTACCAGCCGCCTGCAACTGCTCCAATAACAAGCCTACTGGCAGATTAAGCTCATCCGCAAATTGTGCTACGTTTAATTTTCCCATTACCATCCTTTAAACAACCTTAACCAACTCAACAGAGTCTTAAAAACCTCCTGCAGCAATAAGTCACCGCATCGCACGACACGCGCTTTCTCTATCAACCATGAAAATAGATTTGCACGACCAGCACCCCGCATCCAGACATCATCACTACATTTTTAAACTCGCGTTACGCAAACCAGGGGGCACGCGCCGCCATAATCAATGCATTGGCACGACTTTCGCCCAAACCGGATAACTCAATCAGCTCGGCCACATCCAAATCAGCCAATTGTTCTTGAGTTACCACGCCCTTGGCAGCCAAATCCCGCGCCAGATCATCATCCATACCTTCCAACTTCAACAGATCACCGATACCATGCTCGACCTGCTCTTCATTAACCAGAGCCGCCGTCAACAGGGCGTTGCGTGCACGGCTACGCAACTCGTTGATAGTTTCCTCGTCGAACGAATCAATTTCCAGCATTTCTTCCAGCGGTACGTAGGCAACTTCTTCCACTGTAGTAAAACCTTCTTGCACCAGAATATCAGCAACTTCTTCGTCTACATCAAGCTTGCCCATCAACAAGGTGCGAGTCTTGACAAACTCCTCTTCATGCTTCTCATTTGCCTGGTCAACCGTCATGATATTGAGATTCCATCCAGTCATTTCGCTGGCCAATCGAACATTCTGACCGCCGCGACCAATCGCTTGTGCCAGATTGTCTTCTTCAACGACCACGTCCATGCTATGACGAACCTCATCCACAATGATGCTACTCACTTCTGCAGGTGCCAATGCATTGATAACGTACGTAGCAGGATTCTCAGACCACAAAATAATATCAACCCGCTCACCCGCCAGCTCGTTAGTAACCCCTTGTACCCGAGAACCGCGCATACCGACGCAGGTACCGATAGGATCTATCCGTGAGTCATGTGACTCAACCGCAATTTTTGCACGCGAACCAGGATCACGCGCCGCACCGTGAATCTCCAACAATTCTTCTTCAATTTCAGGAACTTCCAACTCAAACAATTTAATCAACAACTCATTGGAAGTACGCGACAAAATCACCTGAGGACCACGCGCCGTACGATCAACGCGCAACAGATACGCTCGAATACGATCACCCACGCGCATATTCTCTTTTGGAATCATCTGCTCACGCGGCAATAATGCCTCGATCTTGCCAAATTCCACGATCGCATTACCTCGTTCCAAACGCTTGACCGTACCGGAAACAAGGTGATCCTTGCGCTCCAGAAATTCAGCGAGTATCTGCTCACGTTCAGCGTCACGAATTTTCTGAAAAATTACCTGTTTGGCAGCTTGCGCACCGATACGCCCGAAATCAATGGACTCCAACGGCTCTTCGATAAAACCGCCTAATTGAGCGCCTTCATCACGTTTTTTTGCCTCTTCCAGCTTGATATGCAAATCAGGCGTTTCAAAAGTCTCATCATCCATCACTTCCCAGCGACGGAATGATTCAAACTCACCAGTATTGCGGTCTATCTCAACTCGCACATCCGACTCATCTTCAAACTGCTTCTTGGTTGCAGAAGCCAGCGCGGATTCCAGCGCCGAAAACACCACTTCCTTATCAACGTTTTTTTCACGAGATAACGCATCTACCAGCAACAAAACATCACGACTCATACCATTCTCCGGATAACTATTCGCCTGTAAGCGACGAGCATTAAATTCTAAAAAGTGGGCACTAAACGCGCCTTGTCCACATTTGCCAATTCAATTTCAAACTGGACACCCTCTACATTCATCTGCAATACACCTTCGTTTACCGCAACGATGATTCCAATAAAATTCTTTCTTGACGCTATCGGCATACGCAATTTGATTTGCGCCTTTTCACCGACAAAACGAACGAAATCGGCCTCTTTCTTGAGCGGCCTATCCAAACCAGGCGAAGATACCTCAAGGCGATCATAATCAACATTCTCAACCATAAACAATCGGGTCAATTGATTGCTGACTACCTGACAATCTTCCACGACAATCCCTTCCGGCTTATCAATGAACACACGCATCAAGCCGCGCCCAGAGCGTTCCAGATCAACCAGTTCGTAGCCTAGGCCACTTACCGTTTTTTCGACCAACTTCACTACATCCATAATTGCGACCCACAAATAAAAAACGGGCACTAAGCCCATCTGAAAACCGGTCGGATTATAGCAATACTTACCATTAAAAGGAATTGCTGAAACACAGTTTTATTTGATTCCATCCAATTCTGCCCCTGCACAGGACAAAATATCTGAGTAACAGTACGCCACTTCGCTATTACTATTGAGCGCGCCCAGAATATTCCCGCTAAAAAATACAGCGTTGCAAGCGGGATATACCCCCCCTCAACGTCACCCACAGCGCGCACCCCGTTTAATCAGAAATTATCCTGATACCGCACCGTAATTGGGTAACGCCAGTCTTTTCCGTAAGCCCGCTCGGTGATACGCACGCCTACCGTCGATTGGCGACGCTTATATTCACTCAGTTGTATCAAACGCACCACGCGCCGCACATCCGCCTCAGCGTAACCCATGCTGACAATCTGCAGCACGGACAGGTTTTGCTCCACATAACATTCCATGATGGCATCAAGTACCTCATAAGACGGCAAATTATCCTGATCCGTCTGATCAGGACGCAATTCAGCGCTCGGCGCGCGGGTAATGATACGTTCAGGAATCACATAACCCAGACTGTTACGATAACGCGCCAGGCGATAAACCAACAACTTACCCACATCTTTCAATACCGAAAATCCACCTGCCATATCGCCATACAGCGTGGCGTAACCCACACTCATTTCCGATTTGTTACCGGTAGTCAACACCAGCGAACCGAACTTGTTCGACAGCGCCATCAAGAGATTCCCCCGGGTACGCGCCTGCAAATTTTCCTCCGTGGTATCTTCCGCCCGCCCGGCAAAACTGCCCTTGAGTGTCGCCAGATAACCCTGCATGATGGGTTCAATGGAGAATTCATCGTACTTCACCCCCAGTATCTTCACCATTTCACGGGAATCATCCAGACTGATTTGCGCGGTATAAGGTGATGGCATCATCACTGCATGCACCTTGTCAGCGCCCAACGCATCAACTGCGACCGCCAGCGTCAAAGCGGAATCTATGCCACCCGACAAGCCCAACAGCACGCCAGGAAAGCGGTTTTTACCAATGTAATCCTTAACCCCCAAACAAAGCGCCTGATAAACGCTCGCTTCCAATTCGGGCAGAGCAGTGATTTCACCCGCAGGATGCCCGGCAACAGATAATTCAAAATAAGCTATTTCTTCTTTAAAAACAGATACTTGTGCAGATAATCTGCCAGCAGAATCCATCGCAAAAGAACCGCCATCAAACACCAGCTCATCCTGTCCACCGACCATATTGGCGTAGATGACCGACATACCGGTTTCCGCGATGCGCTGACGAACCGTACTGTAACGAGATTCCTGCTTTTGCATGGCATAGGGAGAGGCATTCAGCACCAGCAGCACTTGTGCCCCCGCATTGCGCGCGAGCAGTGCGGCATTTGAACCCCATACATCCTCGCAAATATTCAAACCAAACTGAACACCAGCCAATTCAAACACACAAGGCTCGCTACCGCATTCAAAATAGCGTTCCTCGTCGAACACCGCATAATTTGGCAGATAGTGCTTGAGATAAGTCGCCACCACACGACCATCACGCAGTAAGGATGCCGCGTTATAGCGCTTGCCATCCACTTCGTGAGGATGTCCAACCACGACGGCAATGCCAGAAATTTGCTGTGCCAGCAGGATTAATGCATCGGCACAGGCCTGATAAAAACCATTGCGCAGCAACAAGTCCTCCGGCGGATAGCCGCACAGACTCAACTCCGGCGTTAGCATCAACTGCGCACCACCCCGCTTTGCGCGGCAGGCGCAATCCAAAATCTTTGCGGAATTATCCTTCAGATCACCCAGTACACAGTTGATTTGCGCGATTGCCAGTTTCATAGCGAGTCAGAAATACATTAGGGACGCGCATCTTATTCCATTTCCTCGGCAAAAGTGAAATATGCAACCTCACAATGTAATGCAATTTTCAGAAGAATAGCCCGATTAAGCGGTAATTTTTAGCAAAAAAAAACGGGCTGTTATCAGCCCGTTTTTTTAAAACTTGTGACTATTACTGGATCACACGTACTTTTGTTTCTTCTTTGATAACCGAGCGAATTTCTACGCGACGGTTTTCAGCACGGCCAGCCTTGGTCTTGTTGCTGGCAACTGGCTTAGCTTCACCATAACCTTCAACAACAATACGGTCAGCCACTACCCCCCTCTTTACCAGATCAGCCTTGACCGCGTTAGCACGACGTTCAGACAGCTTCTGGTTGTAAGCGTCACTCCCTGTGCTGTCGGTATGACCGGAAACATCCAGTTTGGCATCCTTATAAGTTGCAGCAAATTCAGCCACTTCTTTCAGCTTGCCGTCAGCTGCAGGACGCAATTTTGCGGAGTCAAAATCAAAATTAGTACCCTTCAGTGTTACTGGCTTATCGGACAACAAAGTCTTCCAAGTATCAGAAACTTCAGGAGCTGCTGCCGGAGCAGCTGCCGGAGCTGCTACCGGCTCAGCTT
>PEUR01000042.1 GCA_002780675.1 Gallionellales bacterium CG03_land_8_20_14_0_80_55_15
GGGCAGTCCTATGCGAAACAAATCGCTTTTTTTTATTGCGAGCTGGCATCTGACGAAATTGCATCGGGCAACCCATTGGCGGCACACGCGCATCTGCAACAAGCGCTGAATGACTGTCCGGTCAGCGTGCGGGCTACCATCATGCTGGGTGATATGGCGCTTGCAGAAGGTAATACGGGAGAAGCGATCGCGCTCTGGCAGGGAATAGAAACGCAGGATGCGCAATATTTACCGTTGGTCGCGGAATCCCTGTTAAAGGTTTACAGTCAGTTGGGGCGTGAGGCCGAATGTATCGAGTTGTTGCGTAATTACCTGATTAAATATCATTCCATTGACCTTTTGAACGTGGTGTTTGACGGTATTTTAAAATATCAGGGACCGTCGTCTGCCTATAAATTGGTGCTTGACGAACTTGAACGCAACCCGAGTTTGCTGGGATTGGATAAATTGCTGGAGGCGCGTTTGCTGGAAATCCCGATAGGTGAACGTGCCGATGTTCAACTGGTCAAGGATCTGGTGCATAAGCGCACACGTAGTTTGGCTATGTATCATTGCAGCCATTGCGGTTTTAAAGCACGTAAATTTTATTGGCATTGCCCGGCCTGTCAGGCATGGGATAGTTATGCACCCCGACGCGATGAAGAAAGTGGTCTCCCTTTATGAACGATCCTAAAATTATTGTTGCACTTGATTTCCCGGGCGCAGTTCCGGCACTGGCGCTTGCCCACCGCTTATCTCCCGAACTTTGCCGCCTTAAAGTTGGCAAGGAATTATTTACCGCGACCGGGCCGATTTTGCTCGAACAGTTGATGCGTGGCGGATTTGAGATATTTCTGGATTTGAAGTTTCACGATATTCCCAATACCACCGCGCAAGCCTGCAAGGCGGCGGCCAGTCTGGGGGTGTGGATGATCAACGTACACGCGTTAGGCGGGCGAAAGATGCTTGAGGCGGCGCAAATTGCGGTGTCCAATAGTGCGCGTCCGCCTAAGCTGATCGCGGTCACTATGTTGACCAGCATGGCGCAGGAAGACATTGCCGAGCTTGGTATCCAGTTCACTCCCGAGGAGATGGTGCTGCGGCTGGCAAAACTTGCGCAGGATGCCGGTCTGGACGGTGTGGTATGTTCCGCGCAGGAGACCGCAATGTTGCGTAAACAGTGCGGCAACAAATTTAGCCTGGTTACGCCGGGCATACGCCCGGAACACGCCAGTCTCGATGACCAGTCACGGGTGATGACCCCTCAGGCTGCGATGCAAGCCGGTTCCAGTTATCTGGTTATTGGCCGCCCGATTACCAAAGCCTCTGACCCTTTACAGGCTTTGCTTGCCATCAATCAGGACATTAGAGGGTTGGCATGAACGTCCTGCCCTCATTCGCTGATGCCAGGGTTTTAATCGTGGGCGATGTGATGCTGGATCGTTACTGGTTCGGCGATGTGAATCGAATCTCGCCCGAAGCACCCGTACCTGTACTCAAGGTTGAGCGTGTCGAAGAGCGTCCGGGCGGTGCTGCCAATGTGGCGCGTAACATTGCTGCACTGGGCGCAGAGGCAACGTTGTTGTCGGTAGTGGGGCACGACGAGGCGGGGGCGTGTCTGGAGCGTTTGCTGGCTGAGCATAGCAATCTGAATGCGCTGCTGCACCGCGATAAAAGTGTTTCTACCATCATTAAATTGCGCGCCATCGCACGCCATCAGCAATTGCTGCGCATAGATTTTGAAACGCCGCCCAGCCATGAGGTTCTTCATGCCGCGTTAGCCGATTATCGTGCGCAGCTCCCATTGGCCGATGTCGTGATTCTGTCAGACTATGGTAAAGGCGGCCTGGCACATATTGCCGAAATGATGCAGTTGGCGCGTGCCGCTGGCAAGCCGGTGCTGGTTGATCCCAAGGGGGATGACTATGCGCGTTATCGAGGTGCTACCTTGCTGACCCCGAATCGCAGCGAGTTTCGCGAGGTGGCGGGAAGCTGGAAAACCGAAGCAGAACTGAATGCAAAAGCCGAACAACTGCGTACAGCATTGCAGCTTGAAGCATTATTGGTCACGCGTAGCGAAGACGGCATGAGTCTGTTCCGCGCCAATGAAGTGTTGCATGAACCGACGCATACCCGAGAAGTGTTCGATGTCAGCGGTGCCGGGGATACCGTGATAGCAACGCTGGCGGTGATGCTGGCGAGTGGCGCGGACTTGTCCGATGCCATGCGTATCGCCAATCGTGCTGCGGGTATTGTGGTGGGTAAACTGGGTACGGCGGTGGTCAGCCGTGAAGAAATTATTCAGGACATGCAGTGAAGAGGGGGAGTGGTAAGTAGTGAGTGGTGGGGTTTCACTGGCTACTGAGGTGCGTAGCACCGCTCCGTTTACTACTTACTTTATCTCCATATTTATCAAAGCAAGTGAGGCTACTTATGTACTACATCGTCACCGGCGCAGCCGGCTTTATTGGTTCAAATCTGGTCAAGGCGCTGAATGCGCGTGGCGAGACCAATATCATCGCGGTAGATAATTTCAGGAATGCCGATAAGTTCAAGAATCTGGTGGATTGTGAAATCGCTGATTATTTGGACAAGGCGGATTTTCTGAAAAAAATTCAGGAAGGGTTTTTTGACGGGCTGATTAAGGCGGTGTTACATCAGGGCGCTTGTTCAGACACCATGGAAACCGATGGACGTTACATGATGGAAAACAACTATCAGTACACACTGGAGTTGCTCAATTATTGCCAGAGTGAGGATGTGCCGTTTCTATACGCTTCGTCCGCCTCCGTTTATGGCGGCGGTAGCGTGTTCAAGGAAAGTCGGGAATTTGAGTCACCGCTGAATATCTATGCCTATTCCAAATTTTTGTTTGATCAGATTGTGCGCCGCCGCAGAGCCAAGCGTAGCGCGCAGATCGTCGGATTGCGCTATTTCAACGTGTATGGGCCTCGCGAACAACACAAGGGGCGCATGGCCTCGGTTGCGTTCCATTTTTTCAATCAGTATCGAGCTTGCGGCCAGGTGAAACTGTTTGAAGGCTGTGAGGGCTATGGCAACGGCGGGCAGTTACGCGATTTTGTTTCGATCGAAGATGTGGTCAAGGTCAATATGTATTTCCTCGATCATCCGAACAAATCCGGTATTTTCAATCTGGGTACGGGCAAAGCACAGAGCTTCAACGATGTTGCCGTAGCGACTATCAATACCTTGCGCGTAGCCGAAGGCAAGTGTGCGTCCAGCCTTGCTGAATTGCTTGAGCAGGGATTGATCGAGTACATTCCTTTCCCGGATGCCTTGCGTGGCAAGTATCAAAGTTACACTCAGGCTGATATTACCGCGCTGCGTAATAGCGGTTATGGTGATATATTCCTTAATGTCGAGCAGGGCGTAGACCGGTATGTGCAACATCTGCTCAAGGTGGCAGGCTAACCGCCATTGTGCCAATCAACAGAAAGCGATTGATGTTCTCAACCCTGGAAAATTATGTCGGAAATACGCCGCTGGTCCGCTTGAAGCGTATCCCGGGCAATACCAGTAATGTGTTGCTGGCCAAGCTGGAAGGCAATAATCCGGCTGGTTCAGTGAAGGATAGACCAGCGCTTTCGATGATACTTCACGCCGAGCAGCGCGGTGAGATTGTGCCGGGCGATACGCTGATCGAGGCGACCAGTGGCAATACCGGTATTGCCCTGGCGATGGCGGCCGCGATGCGCGGCTACAAGATGGTTCTGGTGATGCCTGAGAATCAGAGCGTGGAACGCCGTCAGACCATGCGCGCATTGGGTGCCGAGCTGGTGCTGACGGCGACAGCGGGTAGCATGGAGCTGGCGCGCGACACGGCTGAGCAGATGCGCGACGCGGGCAGGGGCATTATCCTCGATCAATTTGCCAATCCTGACAATCCCCTGGCGCATTACGAAGGAACCGCACCGGAAATCTGGCGCGATACAGAAGGCAAGCTGACGCACTTTGTTAGTTGTATGGGGACGACGGGCACCATCATGGGGTGTGCGCGTTTCTTCAAAGAGCAGCGTCAAAAAGTAGAAATTATTGGCGTGCAACCGGAGCAGGGCGCGCAAATTCCCGGTATCAGAAAATGGCCGGAAGCCTATTTGCCCAAGATTTACGATGGCAAAATGGTAGACAGGCTGGAGGCAGTTTGTCAGGAGGATGCGGAAGAAATGACCCGCAGACTGGCGCGCGAGGAGGGGATATTCTGTGGCATTTCATCCGGTGGCGCGCTAAGCGTTGCCTTGCGAGTTTCGCGGCAGGTTGAAAATTCGGTCATTGTGTTTATCGTCTGCGATCGGGGTGACCGTTATTTGTCTACGGGCGTGTTCCCGGTTTAATTTTTACGGTTTGATTTTCCTGGTTTGAGCATTGAATCGCTAAACCTGAAAACCCTTTTTCATCCAAAAAATTAACCAATTAAATCAATATGTTGCATGGATTTAGCGATTCTCCTGCCAGGTGATGGAGTTAATTGTGATAGGTATTTGAATAGGTTCTTGTTTGTTCTTGACCCTGGAAAAATACTTTTTCCAGGGTAAGTAAAAGCTGCTTGTTCAATTTTCTCGTCATCGCGGTGAATGCCCGTAACGAACAAGTTTCGCTGATCTCTTGTCGCGCCTCAGAATGCCAGCACTTGAATCACACGCTCATGTTTGTTATTGACGGCAAGTTCCATCGGGGTTAAGCCCGCGTAGGTCTTTAGTTTCCTGTCGGCTCCCTGTTCCAGCAACAGTTCGACCAGTTCGAGATAACCGGATGCTGCGGCTTTGTGCAACGCGGTCATTCCATCATTGGCGGCCGTATCCAGATTGACTCCGCTGGCTATCAAGAGTGCCGCTCCTTCCAGATTGTTGCGTGCCGTTGCCTGCATGAGGGGAGTCCAGCCGAAATTATTGCGTGTATCTGTTCGGGCATGATGTTCAATGAGTATCCTTGTGCAGGCGGTATGGCAGCCAAAAACCGCCCAGTGCAAGGCGCTATTGCCGCCCAGGTCAAGGGCGTTGATGTCTGCCGAGGATTTGATCAGTAGTTCGGTAATTTCAATATTGCCCAGGAAAGCCGCCAGCATCAGAGGAGTCCAGCCGCGATTGTCACGGATTTCAGTGCTGATCGGAACTTGGATAAATAAGGCTACTGCCGCACGATTGTTCTCTTCGATTGCATCAAAAAATCCCTCTAGTGTGACGTAAAAGCCGAGTTTTTTTAATTCGTCCCTGATGTCTGCGGGGGGGGCTGGCCAGCTGTTTTCCAGGGTTGCATGTGGGGTAAAGTTTACAAACAAGTCTGATGATGCATCCCAGATGTCTTTGTTTTTATCGGGGGATTCCTGAGCCGCATGAACCAGGCTCAGGTACATGATTTCTGCTGCGACCTCGGGTGGAAAACCAACGCGATCGCCCCTGTTGGTGACCATTAAATCCATAAAGCAATGATCAATTTCATCGCTATCCCATAACGACATGATTTGTTCCAGAATGCGCGGGTACTTGCTTTCCAGCGCGTAGGGATAATGTTCGGTTGATCCACCCAGGATTCTGATTAGCCGCTGGTTCATGATGTAGCCATCCTTAATTGTTTTGCGCGATGTTGTGTCTGGAGAGCGCAGGGTTTTTGGAAAAATAGCGATTGATACCGTTCAAGATGGCATTGGCTAATTTTAATTGATAATTTTCATCGTTCAGGCGACGTTCCTCGCTGGGATTGCTGATGAAAGCGGTTTCTACCAGGATGGACGGAATGTCGGGCGATTTTAATACGGCAAAGCCGGCTTGTTCGACGTGACCGCTATGCAAGTCATTGATTTGGTTTAGTTCTCCCAGAACATGTTTGGCCAATGTCAGACTGTCGTTGATGGTGGCGGTTTGCGACAAGTCCAGCAAGGTGCGTGCAAGATAAGGGTCTTTGACAGCGATATTTACCCCGCCTATCAAATCGGCCTCATTTTCCTTCTTGGCCAGCCAGCGTGCGGCGGTGCTGGTTGCGCCGTGCTCGGAAAGGGCGAATACCGATGAGCCATGCGCATTCGGCTTGATAAAGGCATCTGCGTGTATGGAAACAAATAGATCTGCGCGCGCTTTGCGCGCCTTTGCGGTACGACCACCCAGCGGGATGAAATAGTCACCCTCGCGGATAAGTACGCCCCGCATATTCGGAGTGTTATTGATTAGCCCATTCAGCCTGCGCGCAATGGCCAGCGTGACATTTTTTTCCTGTGAACCATTGCTGCCGCGCGCGCCGGGGTCTTCACCGCCGTGTCCGGCATCAATCGCGATAATCAGCGTGCGGGCGCGTAGTTCGGGTATATTTTTCCCGGAAATTGCAGGCATCGGCGCAGGTGGGCGGGTGTCATGGTTGCTGAGGACGTTGCTGCCGGTCACCTCGGGTGTTGCCATGGTGTCATTCGCGGGAGGGGTTTCGGTTAACGGAGTAGCGGCAGGTGAGTCGGTGCTGGCTGGCGGGGTAACTTTGTCGGGCTCCAATAGCGCCAGTAACGGGTCGGCCGGGTGGGAGGGGTAGATGTCCAGTACCAGACGGTTGCCGTACTCGCCAACCGGGTTTAGATCGAACAGTTGGGGCTTGACCTGGGTCTTGAGATCCAACACCAGACGCACCACGCCAGGCTTGAAACGACCTACGCGCACGCTTTTGATGTAAGGGTCATTGCCCGCAATTTTGCTGGTGAGTTGGTTGAGGGCATCGTTTATATCCACCTCCTCCAGATCAATGACTAAACGATCTGGATTGTTGACCAAAAACATGTTGTGCCGGATAGCCTGCCGGGATTCCAGTGTCAGACGGGTGTAATCCTGTGCTGGCCAGATACGGGTTGCGATAATTTCTATGCCGGCGTGCGCGGCGGAGACCCCCACGCAGAACAGCACTGCCGCCAGTCGCACGCTGCCAGCAAGCCACTGTGAAGGTGTGAAAAACTTTATAACTGCTGCAAACATGTCTTTCCTAATTGGGTACGTCCCGTCAATACTGCGATGCGTCCGGCTGGCAAAATTTGCAAATCTATCATTACGTCAGCAGGGGGTATCACGGACTGTGCTTTTTCCGGCCATTCGATGAAGAAGATATTGCTGCCGTCGAATTCATCTCGAAATCCGGCTGCTTCCCACTCGTCTTCATTTTGCAGGCGATACAGGTCAAAGTGGCGCAAGTTTAACCCGGCGGCGTGATAAGGCTCAAGCAATGTATATGTCGGGCTTTTCACCCGTCCGCTATAGCCCAGCGCATGCAAAATTCCGCGCACCAGACAGGTCTTGCCCGCGCCCAGGTCCCCATGCAGATAAATCACCATGCCGGGGCGTAGCTGTGCGGCCAGGCGACCTGCCAGCGCCAGGGTGGAATTTTCACCGGCGAGTGGCAGCGTGATTCGGCTATCATCGGGGCTATGCAAAATGGAAATCCTCAATCAGAGCAATATGTCGAGCTTGCCGAAAATATCCGCGCCTGGGCGCGGGAGCTTGGTTTTCAGGCCGTTGGTATAACGGATACCGACCTGGCCGATGCTGAAACCGATCTGCTGGAATGGTTGGCACGCGGTTTTCACGGCGACATGGATTATATGGCAAAACATGGGCCCAAACGCAGTCGTCCTGCGGAACTTGTGCCTGGCACGCTGCGAGTTATCAGCGTGCGTATGAATTATTTGCCCGTTGCACGCGACAGTGAAAAGGTA
>PEUR01000070.1:0-4034 GCA_002780675.1 Gallionellales bacterium CG03_land_8_20_14_0_80_55_15
GTTTAATGTATCTGCGACTATTTGACATAATATACATTATGCGAATATTAAAAGTACCCTGAGGATAGGTTTTTAGACGCTCACTTCACTCTGACTAATCACTGCCCTTCAATAAAAACTCTACCAGAGATCTAAGTTTGGCGGGACTGACTGGCTTGTAAAGCACGCGGTCTCCGCCCAGGCTTACCAGCCTTGAAATCTCCTGGCTGGTGTTGCCCGTGATCAAGATGCATGGAATTTTTCGCTCTAGTTGTTGCTTTACCACTTGCATTACGTTCAAGCCTGTAATGCTGTCTTCCAGTTGGTAGTCGGTGATAATCAAATCCCAATCCGAATTTGTCTCCAACAATTTATTTACCGCATCCATAGAATCCGCAGATGATACGGTGCAGCCCCATGAAATGAGGATATGTGCAGTGCTTTCCAGCACTAATGGATCGTCATCCACAACCAGGATTTTCTTGCCCAACAGGCAGGAAATGGCTGATATATTTGTTGCGCGAACAGTTTCCTGGTCAGGTTGTTTGTCAGGCATCTGGGCAGCAGGAATTTCCAAAGCAAACACGGTGCCAACATTTGGCACTGATCGCAGCTCTAGCTGACAGTTGAGCAATTTCACTAAACGATCCACGATCGCCAAGCCTAATCCCAAGCCTTTGCGCATGTCTAGCTGAGGTCGTTTGCATTGATGGAATTCACGGAATATGTTGTCCTGATCCTCTTTGGCTATACCGATACCGTTGTCTCGTACTTCGATGCGTACTTTCTGACCACGGTGCCGGCAGGCAACCAGCACGCTGCCATTAGGCTCTGTGTAACGTATCGCGTTGCTGACCAGGTTCATCAAAATGCGTTCCAGCAACAGTTGATCACTGCTTACACAGCACGAACAAGGTCGTACCACCAGACGAATATTTTTGATGCGCGCCAGCAAGATGTGGTTGGCTGAAATGCGTTCCAATAGGCCGCCCATCCTGAAAGTTTCTATTTGTGGAACGATGGTGCGTGCATCAAGCTTGGAAATATCGAGCAAACTGTTCAGCATTTGTGTGAGCGCTTCTACAGAATGGTTGATTTGACCAACCAGATGTTGGGGCTCGGCACCCACCACTTTGCGTTGTAATTCAGAAATGTATAAATTTAATGCGTGCAATGGCTGGCGAAGTTCATGGCTGGCCACGGCGAGGAAGCGACTGGAATTTTGATTGTCACGTTCCGCCAATTCTTTCTTGTTGCGCAGCGATTGCGTCGCATCATCAATCCGCTGCTGAAGAATTTCATGTTCTCTCTGCAATTTTTCGGTCAATGTGTTGATACCTTGTGCCAGGGTACACAATTCGCTTGCCTGCGTGGTGACGGCAGCGGATGGTGCAGGTTTGCCCTGTGCGATGCTTTGCAAGGCTGAACTTAACTTGACGATAGGCGCAGTAATGCGGCGACTGACGAGCCACAGCAGATAAATTAGGACACCCAGCAGCAAAATCGTAATGGCAAGCGATTGAAAAAGTAGCTGGTTAAATTGTGCCGGTGTTATCAGTGATTGCGTCATATCCGTATAGTGACCATACAGAAAAAACGCCTCAAAACTGAGAGAAATCAATAAAAGCGGCATAAAAGCAAGAGTAACTATTTGTTTTTGAATACAAAATTGCTTCACTTTGTTTCCCCTTTTACGCTTTTTTGATAAGCCGCCTTGGTCAGGTAGTCAGTAAATTCCTCCCCTGCAAGTGGTTTACTGAACAGATACCCCTGATAGGCGCTACAGCCTGCCGCCTTCAAAAACCGGCGCTGTGCCTGTGTTTCCACGCCCTCCGCAATCACTTCCATGCCGAGATCATTGGCCATGTGGATAATGGTTTGCACGACAATATCGTCGCTGCGATTTACCCCGATGTTGCGGACGAAGGACTGGTCTATTTTCAATTGATCGAGTGGCAGTTGCGTCAGATAAGACAACGAAGAATAGGCTGTACCAAAATCGTCAATGGAAAATTGCACGCCGCTCTTTTTTAATTCCAACATTTTCGCTACGGCATCCGAAATATCATCGAGTACGATACTTTCGGTCAACTCGATCTTGAGCCGGGCTGGATTTGCCCCACTCTGCCCAATAATTTGTAGCACCTGCGCCACAAAATCCGGCTGATAAAATTGGCGTGCGCTGACATTTACCGCGAGTTGCAAGGCGTTGGTCAGCTTATCCGATTCCCATGCCTTAATCTGCGCGCAAGCTGTTTCCAGCAACCATTGCCCCAAGGGCAGCATCAACGCGCTCTCCTCGGCGAACGGAATAAATTGTGCTGGCGACACCATGCCTTGTTCGGGATGCAGCCAGCGCACCAATGCTTCGGCACCCAGCGGCACTCTGTCGGCATTCACCTGTACCTGATAAAACAGCCGGAACTGATTTTCTGACAAGGCGCGGCGCAAATCGGCTTCCAGCACGATTTTTGCTTCCAGTCCATGTTGCATCGCCGGATCAAAAAAATGCAGGCTGTCACGCCCGGATGTTTTGGCATGCGTCATCGCAATATTGGCTTGCCTTAGCAAGGCATCCACCGTGACACCGTGATCGCTAAACAAGGTAATCCCGGCGCTACAGGTGAAATGGTAGGTGTAGTCCTGTAACAGACAGGGCTGACCGATAGCCGAGCGCAACTTTTCTGCAATCAGCCGCGCCTGAGCCGCCGCCCGCTCCGTATCTTCGCTCAACTCTTCCAGCAATACCACGAATTCATCCATGCCCAGATGTGCCACAGTGTCAAATTCGCGCACACTGCCACGTAATCGTTTTCCCATCTCGATAAGTAACAGGTCGCCAATACTGCGCCCCTTGCTGGCATTGACGGCATTGAAGTTATCCAAATCAATACAAATAATCGCGCAATGCGTTCTGTCCTGCCCGCTGGCAGACATCGCATGCTGGATACAGTCAATCAACATGCGCCGGTTGGGCAGTTTGGTGAGTTCATCATAAAAAGCTAAATTGTGTATTCTGACCTCGTTCTGCTTGTGTTCGGTAATATCCATCCCTACCGAAAGATAAGTGGCTGCATCGGCTATGCCGACGGTCAGCTTGACATGAAACCAGAGTACATCGTGGACACCGCCGTCCTGGCCAATCAGGCGGGATTCCATGCGGCGCACCGCGCCTGCGCTCAGTGCCGATATTTCCTTGTCATATTCCGACTGGCTGATACCCAGAAACAATTCGGCAAAATTCCTTCCCAGCGCGTCTTTCAGACCGCAGATTTTTAGCGCATAGGCATTGCACAGTTGAATTCTCCCCTCCACCCCGTAGCTCAGAATGAGTACAGGTGCGGTGTCCAGCAAGCTGGAAATAAAATCTCGTTCGTGCCTCAGATGGCTGGATTGAATGCTGAGTGTTTCAAGGTGCTGGAGCGATTCCTCTCTCAACCGTTCCAGACGGTCGGCAAGCACGAGTGCCAGATTACCCAGTTCATCCACTTCGTCTTGCAAAATGCCGCCCAGTATCTTGCCAATGGGGCGTGCCGCATATACCTGTCTAATCCGAGCGAAATTTTCCTGCCCGAGCAACGGTAGCATTTGGCTGAGATGACTAAAACGCAGCATGGTCGGACGCAGCATTATGTAGAGCAGTAACAATGCCGAGCACAACACCAATAACCCCATAAATATTGATTGTTGTACTTTTGAATCAATAGATTGCATCACACTTGTGATATTTTGAATGAGCGCAAAATGCATCTGGCTGCCGCCTGCCTGTTGCGAGTAAATCAATTGCACCTGATACACCTGTCCGGCATATTCAAGCTGAATTCGCCCCTCCCGCCAAACGCTCTTGCGTGTGCTGTCCAAGATGTCGCGTATGAGCTGTCCGCCACTGGAAGAGACTAGGCGCATCTTTGCAATAGGCGAATCTTTATCCTGGATGCTGCCATTCAGTACGGCCACCTCCGATTTATCCAGCTTGTGCAAATCACTCTGGATTCTATCAAGCGTGCTGACGAGTACAACGGTGCCGATTCTTTGGCCGAGATGGCTGATAGGTA
>PEUR01000070.1:4059-7437 GCA_002780675.1 Gallionellales bacterium CG03_land_8_20_14_0_80_55_15
TTTGCATATAAATTGTATTTTTGGTATTTCATGGCTTGCAGATAATCCGGCAAAGGGGATATTGAGATCAGCGTAGCGCGTATCCCCCCAAACGGCCAGGGATTCCTGGCGAGTATCACGGAATATCACCGTAACGATCCCCTGAGCAAAATTGAGTTCGGGTACAACGGCTTGCACCGCCTGTAGCAGGCCGCCACCACGATGATGCAAAACATCCGTGCGAACATTAGCTTGTTCGATGAGCAGGTTTCCCAGTATCTGCATCCGGTATGCTTGCGACTGAAACAACTGATCCAGAATGATGCGGCTGTGCTCACGAAATTCTGCGCGATTTAGCTCCATCTCGTGAAGCCGGAGCTTGTGCTGCTGCCAGATAAACAGGAGGCTGGTCAACCCGAGCACCATGCCGGCAAGCAAAATAATCTTCCAGCGGATACTGAGATAAGGGGGTCTAGTCTTCATGGCTTCCAAATCTGGAACAACCTCCAGCAAGTCTTGCAATTTATCGGCTGACGGATTATAAGGCAACGGGTAGTGAACCCGTGAAAAAAAAGGGCTGGCTTTTATATTTTTAATCAGTATAATGCGCGCCTTGCCGCAAGCTATGCGGCATTAGTTCATCGTTTCCGACCTATCTCTCGTGTGACTACTGTTCACACCTGTCTATAAAGAATTCTGCATTACCCTTCTTCTCGGGGGCTCAGAGTTTTCCGGTTAGCAACGATGTTATTGCGCCGGTCTACCCTCTACCCGTCAATCGGGCAGCTCTGTCACCTGCGTTCACTTTAGGGAATTCCCATATCCTGCGTGCCATTTGAATTGGCACTACGCCCGTATTGATCGGGTGGATATTCGCTCATGCGTTCAAAAAAAGCGCCGCGACAAAGGTTTCCCTTTGATTTTAATAAGGAAAAAATATGTCATTTGAAAATTTGAATTTACACGCCTCGATCATGAAGGCCATTGCCGATTCCGGTTACACCCAGCCCACGCCGATTCAGACAGAAGCGATTCCAGAAGTTATTGCGGGACACGATCTGATGGCTTCCGCACAAACGGGTAGCGGCAAAACAGCGGCTTTTATCATGCCTGCGCTCAACCGCCTGGCTACGCCTTCCACTCTGCCCGGCAAAGGTCCGCGCGTGCTAGTGTTGACACCGACTCGTGAACTGGCTCAACAAGTATGCGAAGCCGCCAACCAATACGGCAAATTCATGCGCTTCAAAATCATCAGCGTGGTGGGCGGTATGCCCTACCCCGTGCAAAACCGTTTGCTCTCCGGGCAAGTGGACATCATGGTGGCCACTCCTGGCCGTCTGATTGACCATCTGGAACGCGGTCGCATTGACTTTTCGCGCATGGAAATGCTGATTCTCGACGAAGCCGACCGTATGCTGGACATGGGCTTTGTGGATGATGTGGAACGTATTGCCGCCGCCACACCGGCCACGCGTCAGACCTTACTGTTCTCGGCAACACTGGATGGCGTAGTCGGTAACCTGGCTTCGCGTCTGTTGAAAACACCTAAGCGCATCACGATTTCGGCGGGCAAGGACAAACACGAAAACATCGAACAGCGCATGATTTTCGCGGACGATGTAGCGCACAAGAACAAGCTGCTCAGCCATTTGCTGACCGACCCGGAAGTGAATCAGGCGATCGTGTTCATGGCGACCAAGCGCGATACCGACAGCGTAGCCGACCTGCTCTCCGCGCAAGGTCATTCTGTTGCGGCATTGCACGGCGATATGAGCCAACGCGAACGCAATCGCACATTGACCAACATGCGTAGCGGCAACATCCGTATTCTGGTGGCGACCGATGTGGCGGCGCGAGGTCTGGACGTTCGTGGTATCTCGCACGTCATCAACTTCGACTTGCCCAAAGTGACCGAAGACTACGTTCACCGTATCGGCCGTACCGGTCGCGGTGGCTCGAACGGCATCGCCATCTCGTTTGCTTCCAACCGCGATGCACAATTGCTCAAGCGTATCGAACGCTATACCGAACAAACCATCAAGATGCATGTCATCGAAGGTCTGGAAGCTAAATACAAGTTGCGTACCGGCGGTTCTGATCGTCCGGGGAATGGCGGTCCACGCCGTGGCGGTTTCGGCGGCAATTCGGGTAGCGGTTACGCGGGTAATCGCAGTGGCGGCTTCGGCGGCAATCGCAGTTCAGCCTTTGCCGGCAACGGCAACAACGGCGGCGCAGGCTTTCATCACGCCGCACCGGACAGCCGTCACAGCCATGTTGGGCGCAAGGAAGGTCACGGTCAATGGCACGGTCAGGCGAATGCCCCCGCAGCGCAAGGTTTTACCGGACAGCGTCAGGAACGTAGCCCTACCGCAGCCCCTGCCCAGGCACGCACTCAGGATCGCAGTTTCGGCAATGCGCCTCGCGGCAACAGCGCACCGCGCCGCGAAGGCAGTGATCGTCCAGGTTTCGGCGGCAACCGCCCTGCCTTTAACGGTAACCGCGATAACAAACGTTAAGAAACAGTCTCACTGAACGACAAAAAAGCACGCCTTGCGCGTGCTTTTTTGTCGTTCAAAACCTGCCAAACAATCCGGAAAAAGGCTATTTCGCCATCGTAATAAACGACAATTTGGCTACTCCGGCATGTTGCGCCAAGGCCATTATCTCGGCGATACGCCCGTAAGGCACGGCCTTATCGGCCTCAATCTGCAATTGGAATTGTGGGTCAACTGCACGGGTATGCAAGATTTCTGCCAGCCCCGCATCGCTCACATGCGCGTGATCCATTGCCACATTACCCTGCGCATCCACCTCCAAACTCATCTTCTGCGGCTTAGCGTTTTGCTGCACCGCATCGGTCTTGGGCAACGTAATTTTGAGCGACTGCGGACTGAGCAGCGGTGCGGTGATGATGAACACCACCAGCAGCACCAGCATCACATCCACCAAGGGTGTGACGTTGATTTCGCTCATCATGTCGCCGTCTGAATTATTTCCCATTGCCATGATGCTTATCCCCGTGTTTCAGTGCCAGGCGCATGAAGTCATGCGCAAAATTTTCCAGCTCGGTGATGCGCAACTTGAGATTACGCAGAAAATAATTGTAAGCCAGCACCGCTGGCAAGGCGGTGGCGATACCAATCGCCGTCGCAATCAGGGCTTCGCCTATTGGGCCTGCCACCACATCCAAAGAGGCCGCCCCGCTTTGGCCGATGTTCTGCAGCGCGTGCATGATGCCCCACACCGTACCGAACAGCCCGACGAAAGGCGCGGTTGAACCGATGGTGGCGAGTTCCGCCAAGCCGCGCTCATGGAAACGCTGGATGTTCTGCACCTGCTGGCGCAACTGCCGTTCCAGCACTTCTTGCGGTGCGCCGCTGTGCATCAAATCCTGACGAT
>PEUR01000096.1 GCA_002780675.1 Gallionellales bacterium CG03_land_8_20_14_0_80_55_15
TGCGCGGCAACTGGTATTCCATGAACGCGTTGCGCCCCTGTTGGGTGATTTGTGCGATGCGCGCGGCCAGCACCGGATCGTCGGGCGGGGCGAACGGCAGTTTGTCTATGATGACCAGGGACAGGGCTTCGCCTCTGACATCCACCCCTTCCCAGAACGACTGGCTGCCCAGCAGCACCGCGTTGCCGTGGTCGCGGAAGCGCATCAACAGTTCGTTGCGCGACCCCGTTCCTTGCAACAGCAGCGGATAATTCCAGCCGCGCCGGTCGAATTCCGCCTGTAAAATTTCAAAGGCGCGCTGCATGGCGCGCAGACTGGTGAACAGCACAAAGGCGCGGCCACGGCTGGCTTCCAGCATCGGTAGCGCCGCCTGGATGACCGCCTCGGTATAGCCTTCGCTGTTCGGTTCAGGCAAGCCGGTCGGCACATACAGCAAGGCTTGTTTTTCGTAATCGAACGGGCTATCCCAGCAGGCGGTTCGCGCCTTGAGCAAGCCCATCTCGCCCTGATAGTGGGAAAAATCCTGTTTCACCGCCAGCGTCGCCGAGGTGAATATCCACGCACGCGCATGGCCACCGATCTGTTTCTCGAAAATTTCCGCGATGGACAGCGGCGTGGTGTTCAGTTGCAGCGAGTGGTGAAATACCTCCAGCCAGCGCACTTTGTCAGGCACATCGCCGTCTTGCCATTGCTTTAATTGCAGCACTAGCGCCTGCGCCCGCTGCCAGCAATTTTCCAGCCCTTCGCTGCGTTCTGCCTGTTTTTCCAGCCGTTCTGCCAGTTGTGCAACTTTTTCGTTCAGCATCTTCAAGGCGGGTGCGAACTCCTGGAAATTATCCGTTGCGCTGGCGGGCATCCTGCCTTCCTTCTTGAACACCAGTCGCAGGTCGCGCGCCGCCTTGTCCATCTCGTCGCACGCCTGGGGTAAAGGCGCAAAATCTTTCGCGGATGTCAGTGCTTCGACGCGAGTATCTTGAGCTAAATCAAGCAGTTGCGTAGTAGATATATTTTCGCCGAAGAACAGGCTGGCCGTTTCCGGCAACTGGTGCGCTTCGTCGAAAATCACCGTGTTGCAGGCGGGCAAGAGTTCGGCCACGCCATCGTCCTTCAACATGACATCGGCAAAAAACAGATGGTGGTTGACCACCACGATGTCCGCCTTCATCGCCTCGGCGCGCGCGTGCAGCACGAAGCATTCCTTGTGGTTGGGGCATTCCTGCCCCAGACAGTTATCGCGCGTCGAGGTCACTTGCAGCCAGATCGGGGCGTTTTCCGGCACGTCGGCTATGCCGCTCTTATCGCCCGTGCTGCTGATTTTGGCGTACTTTTTGATTTTTCCCAGATGCCTGATGTCTTCGCGTGTCGCAAAGCGGCCATCATTGAGCGCCCGTTCCAGATGATAGTGGCACACATAATTGGCGCGCCCCTTGAGCAGGGCGATGGAAACGGGGGCTTTCAGCGCATCGCGCACCATCGGCAAATCCTTCTGGAATAACTGATCCTGAAGGTTTTTGGTGCCGGTCGAAATAATCACCTTGCCGCCGTTAAGCAAGGCGGGCACCAGATAGGCGAAAGTCTTGCCCGTCCCCGTGCCCGCTTCCGCCACCAGAATCGCATTGTTCTTGATCGCGTCGGCCACCGCCAGCGCCATTTCCCGCTGCTGCGCGCGTGGACGGAAGGCGGATACCTCGCTGGCAAGCGGGCTTTGTGCGGAGAAAAATCGTTCGACTTCGGCGGACATGATAGGTGTGGGAAAAGTTTTCAGTCGTGATGGTATATGAAAGTGGCTCGCATGGCGATTGTGCGCTATTGTGCCGAGCATTATCTGGAGACGGCATGGCTAAGGCAAAAACGATTTATTCCTGCACCGAGTGCGGCGGGCAGACGGCGAAGTGGCAGGGGCAGTGCCCACATTGCATGGCGTGGAACACGCTGGTCGAATCGGTGGCGGAAGTGGCGGTCGCCAAAGGCACCAACCGTTTCAACGCGCTGGCGGCATCAGGCGGGGTGCAACTGCTCTGTGAGGTGGCGGCGGAGGAAGTGCCGCGCACGCCGACCGGCATAGCGGAATTCGACCGCGTACTGGGCGGAGGGCTGGTACAGGGCGCGGTGGTGTTGATCGGCGGCGATCCGGGCATCGGTAAATCCACGCTGTTGCTGCAAGTGCTGGCGCATCTGTCCAGCACGCTCAACACGCTCTACGTCAGCGGTGAAGAGTCCGCGCAGCAGATCGCCTTGCGCGCCAAACGTCTGGGGCTGGATGCGCGCGGTTTGCGGCTGTTGCCGGAAATCCAGCTGGAACGCATTCAGGCGACCATCGCCGCCAAGGGACAACACGACAAACCCGATGTGGTGGTGATAGATTCGATCCAGACCGTGTATTCCGAGCAACTGACTTCCGCGCCCGGCTCGGTGGCGCAGGTGCGGGAATGCGCCGCTCAGCTCACGCGCATCGCCAAGAGTTTAAACATCACCATCATTCTGGTCGGCCACGTCACCAAGGAGGGTGCGCTGGCAGGGCCGCGCGTGCTGGAGCATATTGTGGACACGGTGCTGTATTTCGAGGGCGACACGCATTCCAGTTTCCGGCTGATCCGCGCCTTCAAGAACCGCTTCGGCGCGGTCAACGAACTGGGCGTATTTGCCATGACCGAAAGAGGCTTGCGCGAGGTGAGCAATCCGTCCGCGATGTTTTTGTCGCAACACGGGCAGCAAGTCGCGGGGTCTTGCGTGATGGTGACACAGGAAGGCACGCGTCCCTTGCTGGTGGAAATTCAGGCATTATTGGACGATGCACATTCGCCGAATGTAAAACGGCTGTCGCTGGGCTTGGAGCAGAACCGGCTGGCGATGCTGCTGGCGGTGTTGCACCGTCATGCGGGCATCGCCTGTTTCGATCAGGATGTCTTCATCAATGCGGTGGGCGGGGTGAAAATAACCGAGCCGGGCGCGGATCTGGCGGTGATTTTGGCGATGGTGTCCAGCCTGCGCAACAAGCCGTTGCCGGAAAAGCTGGTGGTGTTCGGCGAAGTGGGGCTGGCGGGCGAGGTGCGCCCAGTGCAACGCGGCCAGGAAAGATTGAAAGAGGCCGCCAAACTGGGCTTTACCTCGGCTATCATTCCGAAGGCCAATGCGCCCCGACAGCCTATCGCCGGCATGGAGATTATCGCGGTCGAGCGGGTGGAGCAGGCGGTTGAGCGGTTTCGTTGATTTGGACTCCAGAAAACAATTCATAATGAGGTAGCAATGAGCGAAGATAATTTCCCCAGGCAGCTCCATATCATCAATCGTGCGACGATTTCCGCGATGCTTTGGCTCAACGGTATCGCGCACATCGTCATCGGTCTGGCGCTGGCGGCTTCGGTGTTGATGTTCACCTGGCTGTTTTTCATGGACATGCAGCAAGCCATCAATGCCAATAATCTGGTACACGGTTTCCTGCGTTCGCTCGGCACCTTGATGTTGCTGTGGACGGTATCTGCGCTGATTGTGGCCGAAATACGTTATCTGGAAGGCGGCAAGCTGGGGGTGGATACCTTTGTCGAGGTCGCAATGGTGGTGGTGTTGCGCAAGGTGATTACCTTGCCGGTACTGGAAGTCGCGCCGCCGATGCAGGAAGTTTTGATGTGGGAGGGCGGGGCGCTGGTGCTGGGCGTGCTGTATCTGGTGGTGCGCTGGGCGCAACGCCAGCAGTATGACGTGGATGGTGTCGTGATACCCGACGATAAACGATAGCAGGTTGTACGCCAGGCCGCCTCGCGTTAAAGTGCGGTACGAAAAAATAACAAACGAGGATATTCATGATGCTTTCGATAATCGTTCTGATCGCCCTGGTTGTATTTACGTTGCTGGCATTTTTTCGCGCCACAGTCGTGAGTTGGTTGCTGGCAATTGTCGTGATAGGGGCAGCCTCGGCGATACAAACGCGATTGTCCGATACGGCGTTGCTGGTGAATTCCGGCTTGTTGTTACTTGTTGTTCTGTTGTTTGGCGTTTCCCCTATACGCCGTCATGTCGTCAGTGCCGCTGTCCTCAATCTGTTCCGTAAAATCTTGCCGCCCATTTCCGCTACCGAACAAGAGGCGATTGATGCCGGTACGGTGTGGTGGGACGGTGAGTTGTTCAGCGGACATCCCGACTGGAATAAGTTGCTGGCTTTTCCCAAGTGCGGCTTGAGCGCCGCAGAGCAATCGTTTCTGGATAACGAAGTCGAACAACTGTGCGCGATGCTGGACGATTGGGACATTACCCACAACCGTGCCGATCTGCCGCCGCATGTCTGGCAGTTCATCAAGGACCGGGGTTTCTTCGGGATGATTATTCCCAAGCAGTACGGGGGGCTGGCTTTTTCCGCGCAGGCGCATTCTGCCGTGGTCACTAAAGTCGCTTCGCGTAGCGGCACGGCGGCGGTGACGGTGATGGTGCCAAATTCTTTGGGGCCTGCCGAGTTGCTGTTGCGCTACGGCACGGACGTACAAAAGGAAAAATATCTGCGCCGTTTAGCCCAGGGGCTGGAAGTGCCATGCTTCGCCTTGACCGGACCCTTCGCAGGTTCTGATGCCGGGGCGATTCCCGATTACGGCGTGGTGTGCAAAGGCGAATTTGCCGGACAACAAGACGTGTTGGGGATACGTCTGAACTGGGAAAAACGCTACATCACCTTAGCTCCTGTCGCCACCTTGCTAGGCTTGGCATTCAAACTGTATGACCCGGAACACTTGCTGGGAGGGGACACCCATCGCGGCATCACGCTGGCGCTGATTCCCACCGATACGCCGGGGGTGCAGATAGGCCGCCGCCATTTCCCGCTCAATTCTGCTTTTCTGAACGGCCCGACACAAGGGCAGGATGTGTTTGTCCCGTTGGACTACCTGATTGGCGGCATTGAACATGTCGGTCAGGGCTGGCGCATGTTGATGGAATGTCTGGCGGCGGGGCGTTCGATTTCCTTGCCCGCCAGCAGTGTGGGCGCGATGAAACTGGCGGCGCGTACTTGTGGGGCGTATAGCCGGGTGCGGAAGCAATTCAATCTGCCTATCGGCAAGTTCGAGGGCGTGGAAGAGCCGCTGGCACGCATAGGCGCGCACACCTACATGGTGGATGCGGCGCGCAAATTTACCGCGCTGGCGGTGGATTTGGGCGAAAAGCCCTCGGTGATTTCCGCCATCATCAAATATCACGCCACCGAGCGCGGGCGCATCGTCATCAATGATGCGATGGACGTGCATGGCGGCAAGGGGATTTGTCTGGGCAAGGATAATTATCTGGGACGGTTCTATCAGCAAACTCCCATTGGCATCACCGTGGAAGGCGCGAATATCCTGACGCGCACACTGATGATCTTCGGTCAGGGTGCAATCCGCTCTCATCCTTATGTGTTGAATGAAGTCGCCGCCACGCGTGAGCCGGATCACGCGCGCGCCTTGCAACTGTTTGACGACGCGCTGTTTGGTCATGTCGGGTTTGCGCTGAGCAACGCCGCGCGCAGTTTCGTCTTCGGGTTGACGGGGGGACGCATTATTCCGGTGCCGAATGGGGTCGTCTGTCGGCGCTATTACCAGCAATTGACGCGGTATTCCTCGGCTTTTGCCCTGAGTGCCGATGTGGCGATGGCGGTGCTGGGCGGTTCGCTGAAACGTCGCGAAAAGCTTTCGGCGCGGTTGGGCGACGTGTTGAGCCAGCTTTATTTGTGTTCGGCGACCCTGAAACGCTACGCTGACGAGGGGCGTCCCGAGGAAGATTTGCCGCTGGTGCATTGGGCGATGCAGGATGCGTTGTACAAAATCCAGCAAGCCTTCGCCGGCGTGATCCAGAATTTCCCCAATCCGCTGGTGCGCGGCCTGTTGCAGGTGTTGATTTTTCCGCTGGGGAAATGTTTGCAACCCCCGTCAGACCGATTGGGGCATGAAGTGGCGACCCTGTTGATGCAACCGGGAGCCGCGCGCGACCGCCTGACCTCGGGTATTTATATTCCCGCCGATGAAGAAGAGGCGGTGGGCGCGCTGGAAGCCGCACTGGCCAGCATGCTGCAATGCGAGCCGCTACAGGAAAGGTTGCGCATGGCGCGCAAGTCGGGTCGGCTGACCGCGATGGAAGAATTGTCCCGCATCGCTGAAGCGCGCGATAAAGCGATCATCACGGCGGAACAGGCTTTGCAACTGCAACGTGACTATGCGCTGCGCCGCAAGGTCATCATGGTGGATGACTTTGCGCCGGAAGAATTGCGGGTCAAACAGCCATGAGCAGTTTGCGCGACAAGGTGATCTTCATTACCGGTGCAACGCGCGGCATCGGGCGGGAGATTGCGCTGCGCTGCGCGCAGGATGGCGCAAAGCTGGTGATTACCGGCAAGACGGCTCAAGCACATGCCAAACTGCCCGGAACGATATACACGGTTGCGGATGAGGTGAATGAGGCGGGCGGACAGGCGCTGGCGATACAGATGGATGCGCGCGACGAACAGGCTATCACCGATGCGCTGGCTTTGACGGTGGCGCATTTTGGCGGCATAGACGTGCTGGTTAATAACGCCAGCGCGATCAGCCTGACCCCGACCCTGGAAACCGCTGCCAAAAAGCTGGATTTGATGTGGGACGTGAACATGCGCGCTACATTTTTGATGTCGCAAGCCTGCATACCCTGGCTCAAACGGGCGGCAAACCCGCATATCCTCACTTTGTCACCGCCGCTCAACCTGGATGCCAAATGGTTCGCGCCGCATCTGGCTTATACGATGTCCAAATACGGCATGAGCATGGTGACGCTGGGGCTGGCGCGGGAATTTGCGGATATTTCGGTAAACAGCCTGTGGCCGCGCACGACTATCGCCACTGCCGCGATCGCCTTCAATTTTTCCGAGGCGATTTTGCGCGCCTCGCGGCAGCCCGCCATTGTGGCGGATGCGGCTTACCAGATTTTGACCGGGGGGCGCTGCAGCGGGAATTTTTATGTGGATGAAGAGGTGCTGCGTGCGGCGGGGGTGAGTGATTTTGACCGCTATGCCTTGTCGCCCGGCACGGCGCTGTTTGATGACTTGTTTTTGCCTGCCCATAAAAAGCATTAACCTATTGAATAATAACAAATTTATAAGAATGTTATCAGGGAGAGAAGAACATGGTTGCCTTGTCAGATGATGTCATTTCACCCGCCCAGGCGGTTACGCTGCAGGGTTTGTTTTTGGAACGGGTGCGCCGAACGCCCGATAAAGTCGCTTACCGGCATTTTCAGCAAAACGCCTGGCGCGATTTGACCTGGCAACAAATGCTGGGCGAAGTCGCGCGCTGGCAGGCGGCTCTAGCCGGACTGGGCTTGCAGCGTGGCGACCGGGTCGCCATCATGTTGCGCAATTGTCCCGCCTGGATTGCCTTCGATCAGGCGGCGATGTCGCTGGGGTTGGTCACCGTGCCACTTTATATCGTGGATAGACCCGACAATATCGCTT
>PEUR01000216.1 GCA_002780675.1 Gallionellales bacterium CG03_land_8_20_14_0_80_55_15
AAACTTCTTGCACAACACCATGGTGATCGCCGCTGTCAGCGTCGTTTTACCGTGGTCAACGTGACCAATCGTGCCTACGTTTACGTGCGGCTTGGTTCGTTCATATTTACTTTTTGCCATGATTATTCCCTTATCAATGTCAAACGTTAACGATATATATATATATTCTTGGTGCCCATGGCGAGAATCGGACTCGCGACCTCTCCCTTACCAAGGGAGTGCTCTACCACTGAGCCACATGGGCAAGATTCAGACTGGAGCGGGTGAAGGGAATCGAACCCTCGTCGTAAGTTTGGAAAACTTCTGCTCTACCATTGAGCTACACCCGCAGTCGCTTCCATCAAACAACACAGCTAAAGCTGACACGCATCAGCCTTTAATAAAATCTGGTGGAGGGGGAAGGATTCGAACCTTCGTACTCTAAGAGGGCAGATTTACAGTCTGCTGCCTTTAACCACTCGGCCACCCCTCCAAAACTGAATTCGTAATTCTGCCTATCATTGATAGGCGTGTCAACTTTTTTTTAATTTATTTTACTTCTGTACAACG
The DNA here is from genome assembly GCA_002780675.1 of Gallionellales bacterium CG03_land_8_20_14_0_80_55_15. GTDB lineage: Bacteria > Pseudomonadota > Gammaproteobacteria > Burkholderiales > Gallionellaceae > Gallionella. Next base: position 550 of record PEUR01000216.1, read on the forward strand.
CTGATTGCGCATGTGCCTGCAAGCCTTCGCCCAATGCCAGCACTGATGCAATTTCCCCTAAAGTATGCGCGCCCTGTTCTGACACTTGAATCAGGCTGCTGCGTTTCTGAAAATCGTAAACGCCTAACGGCGAAGAAAATCGAGCCGTTCCAGAAGTTGGCAATACATGATTCGGCCCCGCACAATAATCACCAAGTGCTTCTGAAGTGTAACGCCCCATAAAGATAGCACCCGCATGTTTCAGACTAGACAGCCAGTCTTGCGGATTCACGACCGAGAGTTCCAGATGTTCCGGGGCTATCCGATTACTGATAGCACAGGCCTCTTCCAAACTGGCGACATGAATTAACGCGCCACGATTTTCCAGCGCCGTCCTGATAATTTCACGACGCGGCATCTGTTCCAATAAGCGATTGGCGCTTTCCGCCACCGCTGCTATAAAAGCAGCATCAGGGGAAAGCAGAATAGCTTGCGCCAATTCGTCATGTTCTGCCTGCGAGAACAAATCCATTGCAATCCAGTCAGGGTCTGTCATGCCATCGCAAATCACCAAAATTTCTGACGGACCCGCAATCATATCTATACCACAGACACCGAAAACGCGACGCTTTGCTGCGGCCACATAGGCATTACCTGGACCCACTATCTTGTCCACTTTGGGGATGGTTGCCGTACCATAAGCCAGTGCGCCTACTGCCTGTGCGCCGCCAATAGTAAACACACGATCCACTCCCGACAAATAAGCGGCTGCCAGCACTAACTGATTTTTCACGCCCTCAGGGGTAGGAACGACCATGATCAGCTCAGGCACACCCGCCACTTTTGCGGGCAATGCATTCATCAACACTGACGATGGATAGGCAGCCTTGCCCCCAGGAACATATAACCCCACCCTATCAAGCGGTGTGACTTGCTGCCCGAGCAACGTGCCATCGGCATCGGTATAGCTCCACGATTTTTGTACTTGTTTCTGATGATAATCAGTCACGCGCTGAGCAGCCTGTTCCAATGCTGTACGTTGCGCGGTGGGCAATCCCTCGAATGCGGCGCGCAATTCCTCGTGCGGCAATTCCATTGCGGCGGCATCTGCCAGCGTCAAACGGTCAAATTTTGCTGTATATTCCAGCACAGCAGCATCACCATGCAGGCGCACAAGATTGAGGATATGACGGACTGTTGTTTCTATCTCATCGTCTGCTGTCGCTTCAAAGGCCAGCAGCTTTTCCAACTCTTGCGCAAAGCCAGTATCACTACTTGATAATCGTCTAATTTTCATTTTATGGGATCGCCTATACCACAATTGCTTGAGAAAATGCGTCCAGCATAGGCTGGATCACATCACGCTTTAGCTTGAGCGCAGCCTGATTCACAACCAAACGCGATGAAATGTCGCTGACGTGTTCAACCGCCCTAAGGTGGTTCGCCTTAAGCGTATTCCCGCTGCTCACCAGATCAACAATCACATCGGACAGACCTACAAGAGGCGCGAGTTCCATGGAACCGTACAATTTGATTAAATCTATATGCACACCCTTGGCAGCGAAATGATCACGTGCTGCCTTCACATACTTAGTGGCCACGCGCAATCTCGCCCCCCGCTTCACCGCAGACTCATAATCAAAATCATTTTGCACCGCCACCATCATCCGGCAACGTGCAATATTCAAATCCAGCGGCTGGTACAAGCCGGCACCGCCATGCTCATTCAGCACATCCTTGCCCGCCACACCGATGTCCGCCGCACCATATTGAACATAGGTGGGTACGTCCGAGGCTCGCACGATAATCAGGCGAACATCCGCTTGATTGGTTGATAAAATCAACTTGCGTGAGGATTCTGGATCTTCCAGTGGAGTGATACCTGCCGCAGCCAACAGAGGCAGTGTCTCTTCAAAAATTCTGCCCTTGGAAAGTGCAATCGTAATCATCTTAAATCCCTAGTTAAAACGACGAATCTTCGCGCCCAGCGCAGACAGTTTCGCCTCAATATGTTCATAACCGCGATCTAGGTGATAAATACGATCCACGACCGTTTCGTCTTGCGCCACCATGCCGGCAATCACCAGCGATGCAGAGGCACGCAAATCCGTGGCCATCACGGCTGCACCATCCAGATGATCACATCCTTGAATCACGGCAGTATTGCCCTCGATCTCTATCTGTGCGCCCAGACGTTGTAATTCTTGAACATGCATGAAACGATTTTCAAAAATCGTTTCAATTACGATGGCACTGCCTTCTGCTATCGTATTCAAAGCCATAAATTGAGCCTGCATATCTGTTGGGAAAGCGGGGTAAGGGGCGGTGCGCAAACTGACCGCAAGGGGTCGGCTTGTCATCTCCAAACTGATACGATCACCACACACATTGATAAGCGCGCCCGTTTCACGCAACTTATCCAAAACATTATCAAGAATATCAGCGCGCGTATCGGTCAGCGTGATGCAGCCCCCCGTTGCGGCGGCTGCAACCAGAAAAGTTCCGCTCTCAATACGATCAGGCATTACCCGATAACTTGCACCATGCAATTTTGCCACGCCAACGATGGTAATCGTGTCGCTCCCTGCACCTTCAATCATTGCACCCATCGCAATCAGGCAATTAGCTAGATCAACCACCTCTGGCTCGCGGGCGGCATTTTCCAGCACGGTAATACCCTCCGCCAAAACTGCCGCCATCATCAAATTTTCCGTACCCGTCACGCTGATCAAATCGAAACAGATGTGCGCGCCATGCAAACGTGCTGCGGTCGCATGAATATAACCATGCTCAATGTGAATATCGGCTCCCATCGCCAGCAACCCCTTAATGTGCAGATCCACCGGACGAGAGCCAATGGCACACCCGCCGGGCAATGAAACCCGCGCTTCGCCAAAGCGAGTGAGCAATGGCCCCAAGACAAGAATCGCCGCACGCATAGTCTTGACCATATCGTAAGGCGCCTCCAGCTTGTCCACTTGCGCCGCATTGAAGGTCGCTGCCTGACTTTCCGAATCAACCCGCACGCCCATTTGCTGCAACAACTTGACCATAGTATGTACATCGTGCATATCAGGCAAATTACTGAGATGCAAATCATCCGCCACCAGTAAGCTGGCGCACATAATAGGCAGTGCCGCATTTTTTGCGCCGGAAATCCGCACTTCACCATTGAGGCGATAACCGCCCTGAATTGCTAGTTTTTGCATATTATTTAGTCGCTTGTAGTGGGTTGTTAGTCGTTAGTTGCCACCGCCTCAACTCACGACTAATGACTGCTTTTCCATTCTTGTGGGGTATAAGTTTTTATGGACAGTGCATGGATTTCGCCACGCATCCGATCGCCCAGTGTCTGATAGACACGCTGATGACGAAGCACGCGGCTCAGACCAGCAAATGCGTCACTTACCACGACAGCTTCAAAATGTTGCCCGTCGCCGATGACAGTCAAATACTCCGTTTCCATACCCTGCGCGATGTTAAGTTGAATACTTTCGGGCGTGACCATTGTTATTGCTACCACTGTTTGATTTTGGGGATATTCTGAATGTGAGCGTGTGCAGCCTCAACCAGGTTGCGCATGATACTAAAAACTTGCAGGCGATGCGCACAACCTTCAACTACTTGCCTTAATTCATTGCTATCACTGCGGCAACATCTCGGCCACACCATAAAGGTTCGCCAGACTCAATAAATCGTCGGACAAACCCGTTACGCGCAAGCTGCGCTGCCGGGCTTCGGCAGCTCTAGCCCAGCACAACAACATGCTGACCGCAGCCGAATCAACCGCTTCCACCTTTGAGAAATCTACCAGCAAGTCTTCTTTGTCCAGTTGTTGTAAACCCACCTCATACAACTCAGGCACAGTAGACATGGTCAAACGACCACTTACCACTAGTCGGTCCCCTTCGCGCACAATCACTTCGCGTCAGCCTTGCGCAGCGAAGTATTAGATGCCTTGGCATTCATATCCTGCAAAGTTTTGATCAACCCCTCTATGCCGGACTGACTGACTTGCGTATCAAACGTACCGCGATAACTGGTGACCATGCTCACACCTTCAATAATCACGTCGAACACTTTCCAACCGTCAGTCTTCTTTTTCATCCGATAGTCAACGGTGGTCGGTTGAGGAGTGCCTGACTTGACAACACGCATCTTGACGGTAGCTTCGTTATCTTCAGCCGCCATTTTTAATGGCAAAACCTCTACCGTCTGGTCGCGATAGGAGGTAAATGCCTTAGTATAGGTACGCACCAACATGTTGCGAAACTCAGTAACCAAGACTTGTTTTTGCTCGGCAGATGCCTCTCTCCAATGTTTCCCCATCGCCAATTGAGTCATGCGTGCAAAATCGAAATTAGGCAATATCTTGGCATCTACCAGAGCGAGAATTTTTTTTTGGTTGCCGGCTTTAATGTCCGCATCCTGTTTGACTATCGAAATAATTTCCTGAGCGGTGCTTCTGATCAAAACATCCGGCGCAGTCACATCGGCTCGCGCAACACCCACTACACACAACAAACCTGCCACAACTTTTAATAACACATTCATCCTTACTACTCCTAAATTATTTTTCCGGCACAATTACTTTTTCCGGTTCAGCCGCCTTGTTGTACAAGAATTTGCCAATCATTTCTTCCAGCACGACCGCAGATTGCGTTTGCTTCACTTGCCCACCATCTTTCAGCATCTCTTCATCCCCACCCGGCATCAGACCTATGTACTGCTCACCCAACAAGCCGGAAGTCAGGATATTAGCGAAAGTGTCTTGGGGAAACTGATAACGCTTGTCCAGACTCATCACCACTTTTGCCTCGTAACGTTGTGTATCCAGCGTGATACTTGTCACCCGACCTACCAGCACGCCCGCGCTTTTAATAGAGGCTTTAACTTTCAAGCCACCAATATTCTGAAAATAGCCATAAACCTGGTAGCTCTCGGACACGTTGTAGGTACCAAGGTTCCCGACCTTCATCGCAAGTGCCACCAGGGCGGCCAGTCCTGCTACCACAAACATGCCTACCCATAAATCCAAAGTCGTGCGTTCCATACCCTTAATTCCCTCTAAACATGATTGCAGTCAACACAAAATCCAGCATCAAAATAGCCAATGAAGAATTCACTACCGTACGCGTGGTCGCACCTGACACCCCCTCTGCGGTAGGCTGCGCATCATAGCCTTCAAACAGTGCAATCACCGTCACCACCGTCCCGAATACAAAACTTTTCAGCACGCCATTGAGAATATCCTCACGGAAATCCACAGCAGCCTGCATCTGCGCCCAGAACGAACCCTCATCCACGCCGATCTGCACAACTCCGACCAGATAACCACCAAATACGCCCACCGCGCTAAACATCGCCGCCAACAGCGGCATGGAAATCACCCCCGCCCAAAAACGCGGTGCCACAATGCGTGCAATTGGATTCACCGCCATCATCTCCATTGCCGAGATTTGCTCAGTCGCTTTCATCAAACCTATTTCTGCCGTCATCGCCGAACCGGCTCGACTGGCGAACAGCAGCGCAGCCAATACGGGACCCAGTTCACGCACCAGGCTCAAGGCCACCAGCGAACCCAGTGCCGATTCCGACCCATAACGCTTGAGCGTTTCGTAACCTTGCAAACCCAGCACCATGCCGACAAACAGGCCCGCCACCAAAATAATGATCAGCGACATCACACCGCTTGAAAAAATTTCCTTTATAATCAAACGGAAACGTTTAAAGCCCATGCCAGAATAGAGCAAAGCGAGGATAAAAAAACGGGTTGCCGAACCAATGCGCCAAACCGCATCAACGATGCGGTGTCCGATTGCTCGTATAGTTTTAGTTGCTGCCATAGTTTCAGCCCTGCGAATTTAATTCTTGACGATAATCGCCACTGGGATAATGAAAGGGTACTGGACCATCCATCTCGCCATGCACAAACTGACGAACAAAATCAGTGTCGCAGGCGCGCAGTTCATCCGGCGTGCCTTCTGCAACAATTACACCGTTAGCCATGAAATAAACATAGTCCACAATCTTCAACGACTCTTGAATGTCGTGCGTAACGATAATCGAAGTCGCACCCAACGCGTCATTCAACCGACGAATCAGGTCACCAATCACAGACAGGGAAATCGCATCCAGCCCCGCAAACGGCTCGTCATACATAATGAGCGTCGGGTCGAGCGCTACCGTACGCGCCAAGGCCACGCGCCGCGCCATCCCACCCGACAACTCCGACGGCATCATTTTGTGCGCACCACGCAACCCTACTGCGTGCAGCTTCATCATGACCAGATCGTGAATCAATTCCTCAGGCAAGTCGGTATGTTCACGCATCTGGAATGCCACATTGTCATACACCGTCATATCGGTAAACAAAGCGCCGAACTGAAACAACATGCCCATCTTGCGGCGCATGGCATATAACCCCGCCGAATCAAGATCCTGCATCATCTGACCATCAATTTTGACAGACCCCCTGGAAGGCTTGAGTGCTCCGCCTATGTGTCGCAGCAGCGTGGTCTTGCCACAACCCGAGAGTCCCATGATGGCGACCATCCTGCCCTTCGGAAAAGTCATATTGATGCCCTGCAATACGGGGCGCTTATCGTAGGTAAAGTTAAGATCGCGAATTTCGACTAATGCGGACGGTGACAAAATAGCATTCCAAAAATAAGTCGCGCATTCTAATCTATTGCGCGGCTTATCCTCAACTTTTCGTCCCCTGTCATTCTAACAATGCTCAAACTTCAGCTTTAAAAAACAACTCTCGCAAGGTCACATCGGTATTTTTTTCCAGCTGCGCTGCACAGCTGGCTATCCATTTCGCCAAAGGATCATCATCCTGTTCTGCCGACAGACTGCCACGATCAAGCACGAATAAGTGCAACAACTCGATTGCACGAATGTGCTCCAGATCACGCACCATTAACCAGCCTTGCCCTTCGGCTTTGCGTACCAAATCTGCGCGATGCAATCTTTCCAGAATGCGTTCCAGCGGGAAAAAACCCAGATGCAAAATTTTGGATAATGCCGGGATCGTCATCACGACCCCACGCCTCATCCCATCAGACATTATCTGTAACACCCGCAAGGCATCCAGCATCTCGACTGCCGCAGGCAATTGTCCCGTTTCCGGTGTGCGCCAATGCGGAAGTGCCGCAGCCACCACAGCTCCCAGCAGCACCGTCAACCAGGATAAATATATCCACATCAGAAAAATCGGGACGCTGGCAAAAGCGCCATAAATCATTTTATAGGTCGGAAAATGAGCGATGTAATAGCCAAAGACCCGGTTCATAGTCTCGAACAAAATCGCAGCCACAATCGCGCCTATCAATGCATGAGTCCTTGGCACATAACGATTCGGCACAAGCCGAAACAACATGGCAAAAGCAAGTGTCGTCAGCAACACCGGTAAACCCTTCAGCATCCCCACGCCGAATATTGGCAGATGCTTGGCATACCCCATGGACAGCCCTACCAGCCAGGAAGTAAGCGATAAACTGGCACCCACCAGCACGGGGGTTAGCGTAAGCGCAACCCAATAAACCACCCAACGTTTAATCATGGGTCGAACTCTGGTTACCCGCCAAATAGTATTGAATGCCTGATCTATAGTCTGCATCAGCAACATCGCAGTCACGACCAGAATCAAAAATCCAACCGCACTCAACTGGCCTGCGCTCTCGGCAAATTGCTCTGTGTAGTGGCTAATCACCTTACCCGCTGTTTCCGGCATCAGATTATTCAGCAGATAAATTTTGGTTTGGCTGGAAAAATCCTGAAATACAGGGAAGGCCGAAAACAATGCCAGCGCGATAGTAATCAGCGGCACTAGCGACAAGAGCGTTGTAAAGGTCAAACTTGCCGCTATCTGCGCACAGCGATCCTGCGCGAAACGTGCTGCCACAAAACGAAAAAATATTTTTAGATCCCGCCAATTCTTTTGCATGTTAATTCTGATTCCCTATAATGCGCGCATGATAACCGACACAGAAATTCTGGTGCTGTATTACAGCCAACACGGCGCAACGCGACAAATGGCGCAACTGGTCGCGCGCGGCATTGAACAAGTTGATGGCATACGCGCCAGACTGCGTACCGTCCCCAGAATTTCCACCCTCTGTGAAGCGAGTGAAGCAGGCATCCCCGACAGCGGCGCACCCTATGTCGAGTTGCACGACCTCGAAGAATGCATCGGTCTGGCACTAGGTAGCCCGACACGTTTTGGCAACATGGCTGCCGCAATGAAATACTTCTGGGACGGCACAGGCGGACTATGGATGAAACATGCACTGGTCGGCAAACCTGCCGCACTGTTCACTTCGACCAGCAGTATGCACGGCGGTCAGGAATCCACCCTGCTTTCGATGATGTTGCCGCTCATGCATCACGGCATGATTATCGTCGGCCTGCCCTATTCCGAGGCGGAACTTGCCAGCACCCAAACGGGTGGCACGCCCTACGGCGCAAGCCATGTAGCGGGGCTAACCAGCGACTTGCCGATTTCAGAGGCCGAAAAGAAGCTGTGCATGGCGCTGGGTCGCCGTCTAGCTCAGACCGCACTGAAGCTTGCCGCATGAATAACGCCGTCGAAGCGCGTCGTTTGCTGCGCGCCCACCGCTATGGCGCACTGAGCACGCTGTCCAGGAAACTGGACGGCTACCCGTTCGGCTCGATCACACCTTACGCTGTAGATCACGATGGCAGCCTCGTCATTCTGATCAGCGGTCTCGCGGAGCACACCAAAAACATTGAGCATGACCCGCGCGTCAGTCTGATTACCCACAAGCAAAACGACCCCAATATCCAGATGCAGGGACGGGTAACGGTCGTGGGCAACGCACACCGCATGGAGGATGCGCAACAGGCGGGTGAGCGTTACTTGCGACTCTTCCCCGAAGCGGCGAATTACCTGACGATGGCCGATTTCTCCTTCTACCGCATCCAGCCCATCGCCATCCGCTACATTGGCGGCGTGGGACGTATCCATTGGGTAAGAATGCCAGACTACAGGGCCGCACAAGCTGTCAAATTTTCCTTGCAAGAAGCCTCTTTGCTGAACGACATCAATACTCGACAAGCCGCATACCTGCGGCTGTTAATACAGCAGTATCATGGCTCGGATACACCCGATACTCAGGCCATCGCGCTAGACTGCGACGGCATGGATATACGCAGCAACGGCATAATATATCGTCTTGATTTTAATACATTTTTTAATGACCCTGAACAAATTCTACCGTTATCGGAAGTGCATTTCCCTAACCAATAAAATTGTATAAAACGTAGCGAAAACTGAACACGGTTGAGGCAAGCATAAAAAAGGACACGCTCGACGTGTCCTTTTTTACTGCCGCTGCCAAAATAAACTTATTTGCTCTTGACTTTGTATCTGGCGGCTTTGGAGGTAGACGGAGCTTTCACTTCATTAACCACTGTTGAAACAGGCGCAGCTTCAAGCGCAACTGGCTCTGCTTTAACTTCAGGCTTTTTCTCAACCGCGCAACTGCTGTTGTTTACCTTGCCGTCCGGCATCACCGTGTTGCAGAAAGTCGCACCGGTCATGACCGCATCCGTCATATTGGCACCTGTCATATCCGCATCAGTGAGGTCGGCATTCAACAAAATTGCGCCCGTCAAATTGGCACGCTCCAGTTGTGCGCCACGCAATACCGCCTTACTCAGATTGGCATCGGTCAGATTCGCCTGCGCCAGATTGGCACGCGTCAGGTTAGCACGCGCAAAATTAGCTTCGGTCAGATTGGCTCTGTTCAGGTTGACCTTGAACAAATTGGCCTGCGCCAGATTCGCCATGTAGAGTTGCGCGCCCGAAAGGTTGGCCGAACCGAGATTTGCTTCTGCAAGGGATGCATTCAAACATACCGTACGCGGTTGAATAAGACACCCATTCACTGCGGCCTCACCGTTCGCAACTGTTTGCGCTAACTCGGCTGATTTTTTGGCAGGGCAATTAGCACCACTATTGATGATGCCGTTCGGCATAATGGTCCGGCAAAACACCGCCTTACTGAACTTTGCCCCTTCGATTTCCGCATTGCTCAAATCGGTATCGGTCAAATTAGCCTCGCTCAGGTTTGCCCCCTTGAGTTTAGCCCCAGTCAGATTAGCACCCGTCAGGTTGGCTGCGGTCAAATCAGCGTTATACAAAGTAATGCCCGCCATATTGGCCTCGGTGAAATTTCCCGCCACCAGCTTGCCGTGATAGAGGTTCGCACCTTTCAGATTGGCTTTGCTCATATCCGCTTTGGTCAAATCACCTTCGAACAACATCGCCTCCTCCAGATTGGCGTTCGCCAGATTTTTACCGGCAAACTCGGCATGTGGGCACTGTGAATGAGGAATAATCGAACACTCAATCATGCGCGCATTCGCACCCAGAGAAATCAACAACAACATGGAACTTAGTAAAACCTTCTTCAAGATATTCTCCAATTAGAATTAAAATTTGACTTAACGGGCAGGGCAGATGCAACACCTGACAAGGTACCGGCTATCCCCTTTCCTCATCCCAATCCTCTCCCGCATTGCAGGCGATGGGCGAACGAAACGCCGCGCGAGTTGCACGTCAACGGTAACGCGCAAAACCTGCACGGGCGATGTGACGGGCGTTTTGCAAATAAGTTCAAACCTGCGGGTGTGCGCGTTCCAGATTCGCCTGCAACTTGTTCAACGCGTCCAGGTAAGCATGAGCCGAGGCCACCACGATGTCGGTATCTGCCCCCTGTCCGTTGACAATGCGTCCGCCGTGAGCCAGGCGTACCGTCACTTCACCCTGCGCATCCGTCCCGCTGGTGATGTTGTTCACCGAATACAGTTGCAATTCAGTTCCGCTATGCACAATTTTTTCGATGGCTTTAAACGTCGCATCTACCGGACCACCGCCCTGCGACTCTGCCTCATGTTGCTCGCCGCCCAGGCTTAAGACAACCTTTGCCACCGGCAACACCCCGGTTTCGCAATGCGCGCGCATGGACACCAACTGAAAGTGATCGCTCACGTTTGTCCCGACTTCCTCATTAACCAGCGACTGCAAATCCTCGTCAAAAATTTCGTGCTTGCGATCGGCCAAGTCCTTGAAACGTTTGAACACCCCGTTAAATTCCTCGTCAGAGGCAAAGGTAATGTTCAGTTCCGCCATACGCTGACGCAAGGCATTGCGCCCGGAATGCTTGCCCAACACCATCTTGTTGGCCGACCAGCCCACGTCTTCGGCACGCATAATCTCGTAGGTTTCACGATTCTTGATGACCCCGTCCTGATGAATACCCGCCTCGTGTGCAAACGCGTTCGCCCCGACGATGGCCTTGTTCAACTGCACTGGGAAACCGGTAATACTTGCCACCAACCGGCTGGCAGGCACGATCTGCGTGGTATCAATGCGCGTATCGCAAGTAAACACATCCTGACGCGTACGCACCGCCATCACCACCTCTTCGAGCGCCGCATTACCCGCACGCTCCCCCAGGCCGTTGATGGTGCACTCGACCTGGCGCGCGCCATTGAGCACCGCTGACAAAGAATTCGCCACCGCCAATCCCAAATCATTATGACAATGCACGGAGAAGATCGCCTGGTCGGCATTCGGGATGCGCTCGCGCAATTGCAGGATCAAGCCACCGAATTGATGCGGCAAGCTATAGCCTACCGTGTCGGGGATATTCAACGTTTTGGCACCCGCCTTGATAACCGCTTCCAACACACGGCACAAGAAATCAGGATCGGAGCGCCCCGCATCTTCCGGTGAAAACTCCACATCATCGGTGTATTGGCGTGCCCAGGTCACCGCCTTGACCGCCTGCTCGACGACCTGATCCGGTGTCATGCACAGCTTCTTTTCCATATGGATGGGAGAAGTCGCAATAAAGGTATGAATACGCCCTCTTTTTGCGCCTTTTAACGCTTCGCCGGCACGACGAATATCATTTTCCATGGCACGCGCCAAACCACATACGGTGCTTTCCACGACACAATCTGCCACCGCTTTGACGGCATCGAAATCCCCGTTGCTGGCGGCGGGGAAGCCCGCTTCGATGACATCCACCCGCATCCGTTCCAACTGTTTGGCGATGCGGACTTTTTCGTCCTTGGTCATGGACGCGCCTGGGCTTTGCTCGCCATCGCGCAAGGTGGTATCAAAAATAATCAATTTGTCTGACATGTTGAACTCCTGAAAACAGGTTAAACCTGCGCAACCCTTAAAGGTTGTCGCACTGGATACATCAATAATTTGAGAAAGGGATTAGCGCGCGCCGCGCAGCAACAGCGCAGCCAGCAGACTGAAGGTAGAGTGAAGCAGGGAAATTTGGCGTGAAAAATGCATGGCGCAAATATAACCAGTTTTAGCTACTCACGCAATGGGGTTGCGCACCCTGCTCACCATTCCAGCTTGAGTTATCAAGATGATTGCTTACCACGCAACTGCACCAGCCACATCACATAGCCCGACAAGCCGTAGCACAGGAACAAGCCGAACAGCACGCCCGGCGGATAACTGAAAATCAACAGAAAAAACAAGGCGATGAGAAATATCACCAGAAAGGGTACGCTCTTGCGCATATTGATCGTTTTAAAACTGTAGAAGGGAACATTGCTGACCATGCTTAAACCAGCAAACAGCGTCAAAATTACCGCGTACCAGCGCACCGATTCCCCGCTATAGCCATAATCAAGCATCACCCAAACGAAACCGGCCACCAAGGCAGCGGCAGCCGGACTGGGCAAGCCCTGAAAATAGTTTTTATCAACCACATCAATATTGGTGTTGAACCGCGCCAGACGCAGCGCCGTAGCAACGCAGTAAATAAAGGCGGCGAACCAGCCCCATTTACCCATGCCGCGCAGCGCCCATTCATACATCACCAGAGACGGTGCGACACCGAAGGAAACCATATCGGACAAACTGTCGTATTCCGCACCGAATTCGCTCTGCGTATGCGTCATGCGGGCGACGCGACCGTCCAGACCGTCCAGCACCATGGCCACAAAAATTGCCACTGCGGCAGGTTCAAATTTGCCGTTCATCGCCTGTACGATGGCATAGAAACCGGCGAACAATGCGCCGGTAGTAAATAAATTGGGTAACAGATAAATGCCGCGACGGCGCAGATTCATCGGTTTACGGGGGTTGTAATTTTCCATAGGGTGAGATTAACCGTTTTTCGCCAATACCGCCAGAATTGTAGTCGTTGCAGCCACTTTATCGCCGATGCTGACTTTAACAGTCGCATCCAGCGGCAGATAAACATCCACGCGAGAACCAAAGCGGATAAAGCCATAACGCTGACCGCGTGCCAGCACGTCCCCATAATTGACATAGCACAAGATGCGTCGTGCGATCAAACCCGCTACTTGCACCACGGTAATATCAGCACCATCAGCCGTTCTCAGCCACACGGCATTGCGTTCATTTTCCGTGGAAGCCTTGTCCAAGTCAGAATTGATAAACTTGCCGGGAAAATACCAGACCCTCTCGACCGTGCCATCTACCGGACTACGGTTGGAATGCACATTGAACACGTTCATGAAAACGCTGATTTTTATCGCCTCACGTCGCGCATAAGGATCGGTGATGCGTTCGACCATCACGATGCGACCATCAGCCGGTGACAGCACCGCACCAACATCCTGAGGAATAATACGCGCAGGGTCGCGAAAGAATTGCAGCACGAATAATGCGACTATCCACGCCAGGAATACCCAAAAACCATCCATGGCAAATGAGACTACCAGCGCAATAACGATCACGCCAGCCAGAAAAGGCCAGCCTTCACGCGCGATAATAGGATGGGGATAAGCGTTCATGGTGAGAAGTGAGTAACAAGTGGTGAGTAAGCGCGTGAAACTTCTACCACGGCCTACTCCCCCACTTACTGCCGACTAGTTCTTGCTCTGATCAACAAGTTTGTTTTTGCCGATCCAAGGCATCATCGCGCGCAACTGACCACCAACCACTTCGATTGGGTGTTCGGCATTGATACGGCGACGTGCCGTCATTTCAGGATAGTTGGTGCGACCTTCCAGGATGAATTGCTTGGCGTAATTGCCATTCTGAATGTTATTCAGACATTCCTTCATCGCGGCACGCGCTTCACCCGCAATGACACGTTGACCGGTAACGTATTCGCCATATTCCGCATTATTGGAAATCGAGTAGTTCATGTTGGCGATACCGCCTTCGTAAATCAGATCAACGATCAATTTCATTTCGTGCAGACATTCAAAATAGGCCATTTGCGGCGCATAACCGGCTTCCACCAGCGTTTCAAAACCTGCCTTGATCAGTTCGACCGCACCGCCGCACAACACGGCCTGTTCGCCGAACAAGTCGGTTTCTGTTTCTTCGCGGAAGTTGGTCTCGATCACGCCACCCTTGGTCCCGCCGTTGGCCGCTGCATAGGACAGGGCGATGTCGCGTGCCTTGCCGGATTTATCCTGATAAACCGCGATCAGACTAGGTACGCCGCCCCCTTTCAGGTATTCGGAACGCACGGTATGGCCTGGGCCTTTAGGTGCGATCATGATCACGTCCACATCCGCGCGTGGCACAACCTGGTTGTAATGCACGTTAAAGCCATGTGCAAACGCCAGTGCTGCACCCGCCTTCATGTTGGGTGCGACATCTTCCTGATAAACCTGAGGAATAGTCTCATCCGGCAACAGCATCATCACCACGTCAGCGGCTTTAACCGCTTCAGACACTTCAGCCACGTTCAAACCGGCAGCAGCGGCTTTTGCCCAGGAAGCTCCGCTCTTGCGCAGCCCAACCGTCACATTCACGCCAGAATCACGCAGGTTTTGCGCGTGTGCGTGACCTTGTGAACCGTAGCCCACGATGGTGACTTGTTTGCCCTTGATCAAGGATAGGTCTGCATCTTTATCGTAAAAAACTTTCATGTTGCCCTCTTCAATTAAAAAAATAGTTGTAAGTCGTTAACTTTGGCAAGGTGAGCACGTTTGATGCCCGGCGATCCTCCGCGTGAGGCAAACAATGTAACCGTTTTGCCCACCCTGCCAAAGCTAACGACGCTTTGAGTTGCCTTTATTTCAAAATTCGATTGCCGCGCCCGACTCCCGATGCACCGGTACGCACTGTTTCCAGTATTAAATCATGGCCTATCGCCTCGATAAACCCGTCCAACTTGCCACGCGCACCCGTCAGTTCGATGGTGTAGGTATGATCCGAGACATCGAGAATACGACCACGAAAAATATCCGTCAGGCGTTTCAGTTCATCCCGGCCATTACCCTCCGCTCGTACTTTAACCAGCATCAACTCGCGCTCGATATGCTCACCTTCGCTCAAGTCCATTACTGCAATGACATCTATCAGCTTATTGAGTTGCTTGGTGATTTGTTCGATGACCGCATCTGAACCGTGCGTCACGATAGTCATGCGTGACTGGGTCAAATCTTCAGTCGGCGCAACAGTTAACGATTCGATATTGTAACCGCGCGCCGAGAACAATCCAGCCACTCTCGACAACGCACCCGCTTCGTTGACCATCAACAGGGAAATAATGTGGCGCATTATAGATCCTCCGCCAAAACGACTTCAGACAAACCCTTGCCCCCCGGCACCATGGGGAACACGTTTTCGGTCGAATCCGTGCGGAAATCCATGAACACCAAGTCATCCTTGCGCGCAAAAGCCTCCCTCATCGCGGGTTCAACATCGGCAGGATTATCAATACGCATACCGACATGCCCGTAAGCCTCGGCCAGTTTCACGAAATCCGGCAAGGCATCCATATAGGATTCAGAATAACGGTTGCCATGGAAGAACTGCTGCCATTGGCGAACCATACCCAGATAACGATTGTTCAAGGACAACACTTTGATGGGCAAGTGATATTGCTTGCAAGTAGACAATTCCTGAATGTTCATCTGGATACTGCCTTCTCCGGTCACGCAAGCTACGGTCTCGCCCGGATGCTTGAGCTGCACGCCCATCGCCGCCGGCAAGCCAAAGCCCATTGTCCCCAGACCACCCGAATTGATCCAGCGACGCGGATGATTGAACTGGTAATACTGCGCAGCCCACATCTGGTGTTGCCCCACGTCAGAGGTGATAAACGCATCGCCAAAAGTCAACTTGTGCAGCGTCTCGATGACGAATTGCGGCTTGATAACTTCGCTGGAATTCTTGTAGCGCGCTCCGCCCCCCTTCACACGCCATTCATCAATCTGCTTCCACCATGCGGAAAGTTCCGTTGCATCAGGCTTCTGACGGCTCTTGCGCAACACATCCAGCAACTCATCGAGTACCAGCTTCACATCGCCGACAATCGGCACATCCACCTTGACACGTTTGGCGATAGAGGAAGGATCAATATCAATATGAATGATTTTGCGCGGCACTTGAGCGAAATGTTCGACATTACCAATGACGCGATCATCGAAACGCGCACCGATTGCCACCAGCACATCGCAATATTGCATACCCATATTGGCTTCATATGTGCCGTGCATACCCAGCATACCAACATATTGCGTGTCATTGGCCGGATAGCCGCCCAGCCCCATGAGGGTATTGGTGCAAGGCACTCCCAACAAGCGAACCAAATCGGTCAATTGTGCGGAGGCATCCGACAACACCACGCCACCACCCGCATAAATCATCGGGCGACGCGCTTCCAACAATAGCTGTGCAGCGAGCCTGATTTGCGCGCTATCCCCCTTGCCTACCGGGTTATAGGAACGAATTTTTACGCTTTCGGGATAAATAAATTCGGTCTTTTGACCGGAAATATCCTTGGGAATATCCACCAGCACGGGTCCCGGACGACCAGACTTGGCCAAATAAAAGGCCTTTTTGATCGTCGCAGCAATGTCTTTGACATCCTTGACCAGATAATTATGCTTTACGCAGGGTCGCGTAATGCCGACTGCATCCACTTCCTGAAATGCATCTTCACCTATCGCAAACGTTGGCACCTGACCGCTGATAACCACCAGCGGAATCGAATCCAGATAAGCCGTCGCAATACCCGTCACGGCATTCGTCAGTCCAGGCCCTGACGTGACCAGAGCCACGCCGACTTTGTCGGAAGAACGCGCATAACCGTCAGCCGCGTGTACGGCAGCCTGTTCATGGCGCACCAGCACATGTTTGACCTTATCTTGTTGAAACAGCGCATCGTATATGTGCAGCACCGCCCCACCCGGATAGCCGAATACATATTCAACCCCTTCTTCCTGCAAACAACGGATGGTAATTTCCGCGCCAGTCAATTCCATGACATTACCTTATGATTAAACCAAAAAAGAACTGCGTAAGATAAAGGCAAGTGGCATTTTGGTCAACCACTTGCAGCAGAGGGGAGGACAATCTTGGCAAAATTCATCACAATTTGCTACTATTCGCCGCTCGCAAGGAGCAAAAACTGGCTACTCAAGCTGAATTAAGCCTTTTCCTCACCCACGTTGAACGTCGCGCCTACAAGCAGGCAACATTCGCTGTGCATGACGGCCACACTGCGCTGGACATCGTTCAGGACGCAATGATCAAGCTGGCGGAAAAATATGGCGACAAACCCGCAGAAGAATTACCGCTGTTGTTTCAGCGCATTCTGCAAAACACCGTTCGTGATCATTTCCGTCGCCAGAAAGTCCGCTCCAGTTGGATCACGCTGTTTTCTGCCTTTCAGCCCAAACACGAGGAAGAAGAGTTTGACCCACTGGATGTTCTCGAGGATAACGACAATCAAAGCACCCCCGCCGCGCCGGATGCCGATGCACAACAACAGCAAACACTGCACATAATCGAAAGTGCGTTAAGTAAATTGCCAGCGCGTCAACGAGAAGCCTTTCTGTTGCGTTACTGGGAAGGCATGGATACAGCCGAGACGGCAAAGGTAATGGGCTGCACCGAAGGGAGCGTCAAAACTCACTGTTCACGAGCAAACCACGCACTGGCTTTAACCCTCAAGGCAAAGGGAATAGATCTCACATGAAAAACGATACGCAACACCTCAATCATCAAAAAATCAAAGCATTGCTTAACCGCAGCACCGAACAACTTGACGGCGACACCCTGTATTCTCTGCGTCAAGCCAGAACCGCTGCGCTGCACCAGCAACGCATCCTTACCCCGGCTTTTACCCTGAGCGCCATCGGTCACCGCGCCTACGCCGTACTGCCACACTCTACAGGACAATGGCTGGCTACCTGTTTGCTGCTCGCGGCTCTCGCCGTCAGCACAACCGCTTACTGGCAACACCAGCAAGCCCAGCAACGCAGTCATCTGGACATTGCCATCCTGACCGATGACCTTCCCATCGAGGTTTTTATTGACTAAGCCGCATGAAGACTTCAACCATCGCACTACTATTTCTTTGCGCCTTGAGCAGCACCTTAGCCTTTGCCTCGCCCCAACCTTGGCATAAGCTGACTCCTGTCGAACAAGAAGCACTTGCGCCCGTACAGCCCCAATGGAACAACCTGCCCGAGAAACAGCAGCAGGAGTTGCTGCTTATGGCCGAGCACTACCCTAAATTCAGCCCTGCTGCAAAACAACGTTTTTTAAGCCGCATGACCACCTGGGTACAACTCACCCCCGCGCAACGTCAGGCTGCGCGCGACAAATTTCATGCCTTCAGCAAAGTCCCTCCTGAAAAACGCGAACAAGTCAAACAGATGGTCAGGGAAAAACAGCAAACAAAAACGCCTTGAATCAACGCTGAACTTCACCTCTCCAGACACCCGTTGCCCCACGCTTTACAGGATTCAGCGTTTTTCCACCCGCCATAACATCGCCACAGCCAGCAGTAAAAATAGCCCCGTCATCGCCGTCGCACTGAACAAGGGTTGCCAGTCATTGAGCGCCCCCAGACTGGCAAACAGGCGACCAACGAAGTGGAACAGCAATCCCAGCACGATCCCCAGGAATACCATCACACTGACACCGCCAGAACGTCGCTGATACGATGCAAAGGGTAGCGCCAGCACCATCATCACCAGCAAGGCAAACGGATAAACCAGCTTATTCCACATCGCGATTTCGTAGCGCGCACTTTTTTGCTTGTTTTCCTTCAAGTGAGCGGCATATTTATACAAATCATAAGCAGACATTTGTTCCGGCACGACCAGCATTACACTCATGATGCCCGGTGTCAGCGCTGACCCCCATTGCTGACTTTGCGACGCATGGGTCGTAACACCGAGCTTGTCAAAACGCGTTTCCACAACGCCTTCCAACAGCCAATTCCCCGGCTTGAGATAGCTTGCACTATCGGCACTGATGATTTTTTGCAGATGAAATGTCTCATCAAAACTGTAAATGGCGATGCCCGACAAGCTGGTGTCAGGCAATACACTTTTAACGTTCACAAAATTACGCTCATCCTTGACCCAAACGCCGGAACGAAATGCCTGCAAGGAAACAGCGGAATTTTGCACTTTGAGACGCAGTTTCTGTGCCATGCGCTCACTGGGCGGCGCAATCAATTCACCCGACACAAAGCTCAGGACAATTAACGGCAGAGCGATTTTGCACAGCGCCCCCAGCATCTGGCCTGAAGAGACACCCGAAGCGCGGAATATGGTCAGTTCAGAATGTGCCGCCAGTTGCACCAGCGCAAAGATAGTGCCAACCAGCACCGCCACCGGAAACAATTCATAGATGTGTCCAGGGATGGTCAACACCACGAACAACAGCACATATTTCAGGCTGTATTGGCCGTGCCCCATAACGCTAAGCTCATGAATAAAATCAAGAAAAGCAAATAACATAATGAGCGTGGCGAATACCAGCGCAACGCTGGCATATATTTCCTTGGCTAAATAACGAGTCAATAATTTCATTTTCTGAATACCCGATGCCACGAAAACAACTGGGTACGCCAATAAAAGAGCACGGCCACAATCAACAGCATCAAGGCGTGTATGCCCCACAGCCCGATGCCGGGCGCTAACTTACCCTGCCCTACCCACGCATTGGTCACACTAATCATATTGCTGTACAGCATATACAACACGATCGCCAAAATCAGATTTAGCGACCTGCCAACACGCGGATTGACATAACTCAAGGGGATAGCCAGCAAAGCCAGTATCGCCGCGCTAATGGGCAAACCCAGCCGCCACTCCAGTTCGGACAAATTCCAGGTAGTGGGATTGCGCCATAATTCGGGGGTGGGCATGGTGCGCGCAATGGGTTGAATTTGTAACGCTGCCGAAGATTCGATACGCATGGCGTAACGCTCAAATTCCACGATGCGATAATCGCGCTGCCCCGGCGTGCCTTCATAACGGGTGCCATTTAGCAACACCAGGAAGCGGTCGCCATTCGGCAGCGTTTCCTGGAACCCTTCGCGAGCCACCATCGTACCCAGCTTGGAGTTTTGTACCGAACGCACAAAAATATTACCGACGCGGTTGCTTCCGGCATCAACGTCCTCGATGAAATACACTCGGTCGGCCTGACTGGACTCGCGAAACATACCCGGCGTAATCCCGGCAATTTCATCGCGGCTTTCCAATTTGTTCTTGAATTCATCGGCTTTTTGCAATGCCCAGGGCGACAAGACCAGACTCAGCACTGCGATCAGTGCCACTACCGGCATGGCATAGCTCAACACCGGGCGCATCCAGTACGTCAGACCGATGCCGGAACTGAACCACACCACCATCTCACTGTCGCGATAACAGCGCGACAAGGTCAGCAAAATGGACATGAACAAACTCATGGAAAGCAACACCGGAAAATAATTCAGCGCACTAAAACCCAGCAGTGCCAGCACGCCATCTACCGCCAGCTTGCCGCTGACCGCCTCACCCAGAAAACGGATCACCTGACTGACCACGACGATGCCCAGCAGAATGGAAAATATCAACAAGCCATTACCGATAAATTCGCTCACTAATGCGCGATGAAACAGGCTCGCACGAAACATTTTTGACTTAGTGCGGTAAGTTTGCGGATAATCAGACATTGCAACGTAACCTGAGATTGAGGAGTAACGCGTGGAATTTAGCATAAAACAATGCAGCCCGGAAAAGCAGCATAGTGCCTGTGTCGTCGCGGGGGTCTATCAAGGCGGTCAATTATCGGCCGCTGCACAACAACTGGATGCAGCGGGAAACCGACAAATCAGCGCGCTCATCGAGCGCGGCGACATCACGGGCAAAGTGGGCAGCAGTTTGATGTTGCACACACTTTCCGGCATCGCAGCCGAACGTGTGTTGCTGGTCGGGCTGGGCAAAGCTGATGAATTCAACGGCAAAAAATTCCTCGAAGTATTGCGCGCCACCTTTACGGCACTGCAAAACTCGGTTTGTAAAAACGCTACCTTGTATCTCACCGATCTGGCAGTAACAGAACGCGACGCAATCTGGAAAATCAACCAGTCCATCCTGCTCGCCGCCGAATCTGCTTACCGCTGCGACCATCTCAAGAGCAAACCCGCCGACCCGCCCACCCTGCACAAAATCCTCCTGGGTTGTGCCGATAAACCGGACGAAGCCGGACAAACCGCCGTGCAACAGGCCAGCGCGATAGCGGATGGCGTAAAGCTGGCCAAAGACCTGGGCAACCTGCCCGGCAACATCTGCACCCCGACTTATCTGGCAGATCAAGCCACCGATCTGGCTAAACAGCACAAACTCAAAGTGACCGTCCTCGAAGAAAAGGACATGGAAAAACTGGGCATGCACTCGCTGCTGTCGGTTTCAAGCGGTAGCCGCCAACCCGCCAAGCTGATTACCCTGGAATACCGTGGCGGCGACAAGAAACAAAAACCCATCGTGCTGGTCGGCAAGGGGCTTACCTTCGACGCGGGTGGCATTTCCATCAAACCCGGTGCTGGCATGGACGAGATGAAATACGATATGTGCGGTGCCGCCAGCGTGCTGGGCACGATGCACGCCATCGCCGAAATGTCGCTCAAACTGAACGTCGTCGCCGTCATCCCCAGCAGCGAAAATCTGCCGGATGGCGCGGCCAGCAAGCCCGGCGACATCGTGAAAAGCATGGCCGGCCTGACCATTGAAATCCTCAACACCGACGCAGAAGGTCGGCGCATCCTGTGCGATGCGCTGACCTATGCGGCGCGTTTCAAACCCGACACCGTAGTGGACATCGCCACCCTTACCGGCGCATGCGTCATCGCGCTGGGCCATGTCGCCAGCGGCTTGTACAGCAATCAGGACACGCTCGCACATGAACTGTTTGCAGCGGGCGAATATGCGAATGACCGCGTTTGGCAGATGCCGCTATGGGACGAATACCAGCAGCAACTGGACAGCAATTTTGCCGACATGCAAGACATCGGCGGACGCGAGGCTGGCAGCATCACCGCCGCCTGCTTTTTGTCACGCTTCGCCGAAGACTACCGCTGGGCGCATCTGGATGTCGCAGGTACTGCCTGGAAATCCGGCAAGGAAAAAGGCTCGACCGGTCGCCCCGTGCCCTTACTCACGCAATACCTGATTAACCGCGCCAAATCGTAGGGGCGTATGGCAATACGCCCCTGCACGCGCTTGTGAAATGAAATAACATGACCAAAGTAGATTTCTACACTGGCTCTCCCGACAAGCTGCGCAGCGCTTGCCAGTTAAGCCAGAAAGCCATGCAAAATGGGCTAAAAACCGTCATCAGCCTGCCCGATGCGGCAAGTTGCGACGCACTGGACAAACTGCTGTGGGTTTATCCCGACACAGGCTTTATTCCGCATTGCCTGAGCGATGCGCAACAAGCGGCACAAACCCCTGTTCTTTTGAGCTACAGCGGCAGCACCTTTCCGCATCACGACTTGTTAATCAGCTTGTGCGCCGAGGCTCTGCCTTTTTTCAGCCGCTTCGACCGCCTCATTGAAATCATCGGCACGGATGAAGAAGACAGCCGCCTGGGGCGAGAACGCTACAAATTTTATCGGGATCGCGGCTACGAACTGCGCCATTTCGATCTATCCCGGGAACAACGCAAATGACACAACAACCTGACAATGACAAATTGCCCTGCCTGACTGAAATAGTCAGCGATAGCCGACTGGACGACTTACCCATCCTCACGGAAATCATCATTGAGGCTCCGGTCGGAGACCTCATAACTGGCGAGCAGCCGCTTAATCCCGCAGCTGCAACAGCGTTTCAGCCCGTCGTGCAGGAAGTCATCACGGCTGCTGTGCCACGCACCTTGACCGCAGAGGACATGCAACTGTTGTTGCAGCCTATTGAAGCGCATCTCGAAACGGTTTTCACCAGCAAGCTCAACAGCCAGCTCGAACAACTGCAAAAACTGGCGGTTGATCTGGCGGTTAGCGAATTCAAGGCGAAACTCCCGCAATTGCTGCATGACGCATTGAACAAGACAGATGAAAGTGGTAAGTGGTAAGTGGTAAGTGGTAAGTGGTAAGT
>PEUR01000036.1:0-5970 GCA_002780675.1 Gallionellales bacterium CG03_land_8_20_14_0_80_55_15
TGTATATATGCCAAATGGCCTATTGCAAACCAGGCGTTATGGGTATAGGGACGACGCTTGTCGCCAGCGCGGCAATGAAACCCCTTGCACCAATTGACAAGCCAGATAAAAAAAACAACAATCCAGCCCCGCTACAGCACAGCACAGCACGACCCAAATAACCGGAAAACAGCAACCTTAACCCAAGGAGTTCGCATGTCCAGCATCCAGTCAGTAATGCAAGAAACCCGTGTTTTCACCCCTTCCGATGCCTTCGTCAAACAGGCCAATGTTTCCGGCATGGCGGCTTATCGGGCGCTATGCGCCGAGGCAGAGCAGGACTACACCGGTTTCTGGGGTCGGCTGGCGCGCGAAACCTTGCAATGGAAAAAACCTTTCACGCGAGTGCTGGACGAAAGCGCGGCTCCCTTCTACAAATGGTTTGAAGACGGTGAACTGAATGTTTCCTACAACTGCCTGGATACACATCTGGCCACTCAGGCTGAAAAGACCGCAATCATTTTCGAGGCGGATGACGGTCAGGTGACAAGAATCAATTACCGCGACTTGCACGCCCGCGTCTGCCAATTTGCCAACGGGCTGAAGTCGCGCGGCATCAAAAAAGGCGATCGCATCATCATTTACATGCCGATGAGCATCGAAGCGGTGATAGCCATGCAAGCCTGTGCGCGTATCGGCGCGATTCATTCAGTGGTTTTCGGTGGCTTTTCTTCCAGGAGCCTGCATGAGCGCATTACCGATGCCGAGGCTACTGCGGTGATTACCGCCGATGCACAACTGCGCGGGGGTCGGGTGATGCCGCTAAAACCGGCGGTTGATGAAGCCCTTTCGCTGGGCGGCTGCGCGGCAGTACACAGCGTCATCGTCTACCAACGCGCTGGCTGCGACACGGCATGGAATCCCGCCAACAATATCTGGTGGCATGATCTGGTGGCAAACCAAGCCACCGAATGCGAGCCGGAATGGGTAGGCGCGGAACACCCGCTATTCATCCTCTACACTTCCGGCTCGACCGGCAAACCCAAGGGCGTACAACATTCCAGCGGCGGCTATCTGCTGGGCGCAATGGTTTCGATGCAATGGGTGTTCGACTACAAGGCCAGCGATATTTTCTGGTGTACCGCCGACGTGGGCTGGATCACCGGACACAGCTATGTGGCTTACGGCCCGCTGGCAATGGGCGGCACGCAAGTGATCTTTGAAGGCGTGCCGACCTACCCTGATGCCGGACGCTTTTGGGAAATTATACAAAACCACAAGGTCACCACTTTTTACACCGCCCCCACCGCGATACGCTCGCTCATCAAGCTGGGCGGAGAGCTGCCTAAAAAGTATGATTTGTCCAGCCTGCGCCTGCTGGGTACAGTCGGCGAACCCATCAACCCGGAGGCATGGATGTGGTATTACAACACAGTAGGCGGCGCGCGTTGCCCGATTGTGGACACCTGGTGGCAGACCGAAACCGGCTGCCACATGATTGCCCCGCTGCCCGGCGCAGTGCCCACCATGCCGGGCAGTTGCACTTTGCCGTTGCCGGGTATCATGGCGGCCATCGTCAGCGAAACGGGGGAAGATGTACCCGAACATCAAGGCGGGTTCCTGGTTATCAAACGCCCCTTCCCCTCGCAGATACGCACCATCTGGGGCGACCCGGAACGCTACCGGACATCTTACTTCCCCACAGAAATGTGTGGCGCATACCTGGCAGGCGATTCGGCGCGCCGCGATGAACACGGCAATTTCTGGATCATGGGGCGCATAGACGATGTGCTGAATGTCTCCGGACACCGCCTGGGCACCATGGAAATCGAATCGGCACTGGTCGCCAACCCGCTGGTCGCCGAGGCAGCGGTAGTCGGAAAACCCCATGAAATCAAGGGTGAGGCAATCGTCGCCTTTGTCGTATTGAAAGGTGAATTGCCCGGCGAACCTGAAAAAATCCGTGCCATTGCCCACGCGCTGCGCGATTGGGTCGCCAGGGAAATTGGCCCGATTGCAAAACCTGACGAAATCCGTTTCGGCGACAATCTGCCCAAGACCCGCTCGGGCAAGATCATGCGCCGCCTGCTGCGCACCTTAGCCAAGGGCGAAGAAATCACCCAGGATGTTTCAACCCTGGAAAACCCCGCCATTCTGGAACAATTGAAAAATGCGGTGAAATAAGCCAGGCAAGGCGGAACGCTGGCGGTTCCGCCGGATGATGGCTTCAGTGATCCGATCCGCCCTGCGCATTGATTTTAGATTGACCTATCCGCCCTATCTCGGTTAGCATGACGCGCTTTCCTCCCCCCTCTGGAGTCCTGTCCGTGCCCTTGATTAAACTGATTTTCCCGATGCTGTTGGCAATCGGTATCGTATTGGACACCGCACAGGCCGAAGAACTGTTCTCCACAAGCGCCATCGCATCAAGCAAGGCGACTCCGCAAATCCTTTCCACCGCGCGCAATGTCAAATTGACCATTATCCAAAGCGACGACCCGGAAAATGGTGATTTATTGCAAAAAGTTCGCAACGGCTTCGCCATGGAGGAGCTGGACAGCCCGCTGATTGCCAAACACGAACAGTGGTATGCCAGCCGTCCCGAGTACGTTGCGCGCATGATGAGCCGCGCCAGCCTTTATCTTTATTACATTACCAACGAAGTCGAACGTCGCGGTATGCCCAGTGAAATCGCACTGTTGCCGATGATAGAAAGCGCCTACAACCCCATCGCCTACTCGACCAGCAGCGCATCGGGTATCTGGCAATTCATTCCCTCAACGGGCAAAAATTTCGGCTTGCAACAAAACTGGTGGTACGACGGTCGCCGCGACATCATCAGCGCCACTACCGGCGCACTGGATTATCTGCAAAAGTTGCACGGTAGGTTTGGCGACTGGCAATTGGCGCTCGCCGCCTATAACTGGGGGGAAGGTTCAGTATCACGCGCTCAGCAACGCAACCGCAAACTCGGCCTGCCGACCGATTACGCCAACCTTAAAATGCCTGAAGAAACAAGCAATTACGTACCAAAGCTACTCGCCATCAAAAACATTATCGCCCACCCTGCCAGCTATGGCCTGTCTCTGCCTGCCATCGCCAACGAACCCTATTTTGCCTCTGTTTCCACGGCAAACCCTATAGACGTGCAACTTGCTGCACAACTGGCTGACATGACTAAAGATGAGTTCATTGCGCTCAATCCGGCACACAATCGCCCGGTGATTTTACAGAGCAACAGCGATTATATTTTGCTGCCTGTGGACAAAATTGAGACTTTTCTGAACAACCTCGAAAGCTACGACAAACCGCTGGTAAACTGGCAAGCCTATCAGACCAAAAAAGGCGAAGTACTCGCCAACCTTGCGGCACGTTTTGGTCTTTCTACGGAAAAATTGCAGGAAGCGAACGGCATGTCAGCGCACAGCCATTTGAATTCCGGCGACACGCTGCTGGTTCCGCTCGTCAGCGTAGCCGACGCTGGAAAAGGCTCGTTCACAGCGTTCAACATGCCACTGAACCCCTTCCAGAAAAACGCCTTCACCGACAGCAGGAACTCCGTCCAACACCGAGTGTTGCGGGGTGAAACGCTGAGCAAAATAGCCCGCTTTTACCGTGTCAGCCTCACCAGGTTACGAAACTGGAATGGTCAAATCAAAAACATCAATGCCGGTCAGACGCTCACCATCATCAAGGACAGTACAGCCATTAAATCCAGTTCAGCAACAACACGCAGCGCCTCCCGGAAATACCTGAGCGCGCACCAAGCGATAAGCCACAAACAACGCTCCAGAAGAAAAAACCGATAGAACCAACCCTGTCCGCCAACACAGACAGCCAAAATGAGCGGGCAATGTTTTGCTGTCCCAGGCAACTACTGGCGGGGAGTCAGTTTTTTTGAAAAATTATTGACGTAGCGATAGGTCTTCCACACCCGCCATGCGCCCGTGACCAGTCCGACCCAGCCTTTGCGGCGCACCAGTGCCAAACCTGTCAAACCGATCACCAGCACGGGATGTGCAAAGAGGAAACGTCCCGCCAGCACAGCGCGATCCGCGATCAAAAACACGGGCTGCAAGCGTGCGTTCACTTCAGCCAACTCCTCGCGCTGAACGGAGATTCTCTCCAGCAAGGCGGCGCGACGGCGCATCAACTTTTGCTTACGCAGCCCCATTCCCGCCACCCAGTTGTTCCTTATCCTTGCTTAATTCGGTCAGACTGACTGAGAAAAGCCTCGATTTAAGCCGTGCCAGCATCCTCAGCTTGCTTACCAGCACCATGCCCAACATCAAAAACACCGCAGCAGCCCCGCCCAGCACTGCAAGTCGGTGATCATCCCAGAACAAAACCACCACGAATACCGTCAACAGCATGATACTCATGCCGATACAGAATAATGCCAACAAAAAATAAAGGAGCATCTGCTCCAGATGCAGACGCTCCTCGTGCAACTCATTCGCCAGCAACTCCAGACGGGTTGATGCGATGGCGATCAGCGTGGACAGCAGCCGCTTGATTGACACCATCAGACCTGTTTCAGGCATCGCTTTAACGGCCACGCGAAATCAACACACCGACCACCAGGCCGACTGCTGCTGCAAAACCTACCGCACGCCAGGGATTTTCCTGCACGTAGTCGTCGGTGGCTCGGGCAGCCTGGCGGGTTCTTTCCAGCATGGCATCTTCAGCATCCGCCATGCGCGCCTTGGCAACGATCAGCCTATCCTGGATGCGTTCCCTCACTTCACTGACTTTTTCGCCAGCTTGGCTGGCAGTCAATTTCAGCAGCTCTTCGGCATCAGCCACCACCAATTGCAAATCCTGCATCAATTTTTCCTTGCTAACATCACCGGATACGACGTTTGAAGTAGTACTCATATAATTCTCCTAAAGCAGATTAAAAATCGGCCTGGTTAACAACCAGACTCGCCCAACCACGCACACGGCATCCTTTGTAATCCAAAGGTCGCAACGCGTCAACTTTAATTAGCCGCTTTTATCGGAAAAAAACAATGCACCACCTGGCTGGCCGAAAAATTGCTCGCTGGCGGGTAATTTTCCCGGCAAATCGTCTCGGCATAACGGCAGCGCGGCGCAAAGTGGCAACCTTGCGGCGGATGGGCGGGC
The DNA here is from genome assembly GCA_002780675.1 of Gallionellales bacterium CG03_land_8_20_14_0_80_55_15. Classification (GTDB taxonomy): domain Bacteria; phylum Pseudomonadota; class Gammaproteobacteria; order Burkholderiales; family Gallionellaceae; genus Gallionella. The sequence continues at coordinate 5,107 of PEUR01000036.1, forward strand.
GACGGCAAATCCCCTTCCAGCCGGATGAACTCCCGCTGCCGGCCATCCATGCGCGGCACGGCAGAAAGCAAGGCCTGAGTATAGGGGTGACGGGGCGCGCGCAACACTTCATCCGCCGTGCCGCGTTCGACGATGCGCCCCAGATACATCACGCAAACCTCGTGTGCCAGATAGTCAACCACCGCCAGATTGTGCGTGATAAACAGATAGCCCAGCTTCAGCTCTTGTTGCAACTCCTTGAGTAAATTGAGAATTTGTGCCTGAACCGAGACATCCAGCGCACTGGTCGGCTCGTCGCAAATCAATAGTTTCGGCGACACTGCCAGCGCGCGGGCAATCGCGATGCGTTGCCGTTGCCCCCCGGAAAACTCGTGCGGATAACGCCATTTTGCGGTGCGCGCCAGACCCACTTTATCCAGCAGCCCGTCAATATGCGCCTGACGGCTGACACTCCCGCCGCCGATCCGCATCGCACTCATGCCCTCTTCGAGGATTTCCGCCACGCGCATCTTGGGGTTCAACGAGGCGTAAGGGTCTTGAAACACCATCTGCATCGCGGCGCGTTGTACACGCAACTCGCGCGGCTTCAAACCTATCAACTCGCGCCCTGCAAACTGCACGCTGCCCGCCGTGGGCGCGACCAATTGCAACACCGCCTTGCCCAGCGTGGTCTTGCCGCAGCCGGATTCGCCCACCAGCGCCAGCGTCCGCCCGACAGGAATAGCCAGCGACACCCCGTCCACCGCCTTCACCGCGCCCGTCACCCTTTGCAAAATACCGTGGCGGATCGGGAAATGAACGCGCAGGTCAAAGACATTGAGGAGCAAATTGCAGGACTCAAGGTTCAAGGTGGGTTCGACACCC
>PEUR01000036.1:5978-7338 GCA_002780675.1 Gallionellales bacterium CG03_land_8_20_14_0_80_55_15
ATGTACCGACTTATCCTCCCCCCCAATTTCTTGTGCCTTTGCCCCCTGCCCCTCATAAAGGTGGCACCTCACCCCCTGCTGCGACGAAACCCGTGTCCATTCCGGGGTCTGTTCGCGGCATTTCTCCCACGCCAGATCACAACGCGCCGCGAAACGGCAACCCTGCTGAATACTGCCCAGCGGTGGCACACTGCCGGGGATAGACACCAGGGTACGGCGGCTGGCATCCGGCAACGCGGCAAACAATTTTTGCGTATAGGGATGCAAGGGCTGCGCGAACAACTGCTCGCGTGTCGCCTGTTCGACAATCTGCCCGGCATACATCACGCCAACCCGGTGCGCGTTCTCCGCCACCACGCCCAGATCATGCGTAATCAACAATATCCCCATGTCGGACTTGTCCTGCGTGTCGCGCAGCAATTGCAGCACCTGCGCCTGTATCGTCACATCCAGCGCCGTGGTCGGCTCGTCTGCGATAAGCAATTTCGGCCTGCCCGCCAGCGCCATCGCAATCATCACGCGCTGCTTCATGCCGCCGGACAACTGGAACGGATACTCGTCCACGCGCCGCGCCGGGTCGGGAATACCGACCTGATCCAGCAACTCGATGCAACGCTTTTTTATCCCCTCTCCCGCAGGCGGGAGAGGGGTTGGGGGTGAGGGTATCCGCTGATGCAGCACCAGCACCTCGGCAATCTGCGCACCCACCGTCATCACCGGATTCAAACTCAGCCCCGGTTCCTGAAAAATCATCGCCATCTTGCCGCCGCGCACCGCCCGCATCTCGCGCTCCGGCAAACCGAACAGCTCGATACCCGCCACCCGCACCGAACCCCCCGTATTCGCCACGCCGTCCGGCAGCAGGCGCATCAAGGAGAGCGCCGTCATGGACTTGCCGCAGCCCGATTCGCCCAGCAGCGCGAAAGTCTCCCCCGCCGCGATGTCGAAGGAAATCCCATCCACGATAGCAACACCGCTTTGCAGGCCCGTGACCAGATTCTCGACTCTGAGCAGACTCATACATCCGCCTCAGTCTGAGTCTGGCTCAAAAGTATTGTTTTGTGGTTTTTTTCCATATCTGTGGAAAACTATTTTTTGAACTCAAAAAGCGGGAAAGAATCCCGCTTGCATTATACGTTGCGGCAGCTGAGGTTAGTTTTCGACTTTAAGGAAAATATTGATCGCCACCAGTTGTTACGTACAAACAAAAAATACATAGGCCAAAATACATAGACATTTCGGCATATTGACACCTCTGAACTGCGCGCTGAGAATAACTTCACGGTTGGTTGTCAAAAGGAAATATGGGCACAACTCGTAGCACCCAGATCAGAATTAATTCGAGTCTGACCCTAATTAT
>PEUR01000034.1 GCA_002780675.1 Gallionellales bacterium CG03_land_8_20_14_0_80_55_15
AGTCGTAGTCGCAGAAGATGTCGCCGTTGATGACGGCGAAAACTTCACCAGGGTTTTTTGCGCTTTCCCACTCGTCTATGGAAGAGGAGGAAAGCAAGGGCAGGGCATTGGCGATGCCGCCGGCGGTTTCCAGCGCGTGGGTTTCGGGTGAATAGCGTATTCGCGCACCGAACTGGCTGCCGTCGCCCAGCGCGGCTTCAATCTGCGCGCCCAGATGAGCGTGGTTGATGACCAGTTCGGTGATCCCTGCCGCCACCAGCCTTTCGATATGCCAGACGATCAGCGCACGGCCACCGACTTCGAGCAAGGGCTTGGGAGTATGGTCGGTCAGCGGCCTCATGCGTTCCCCTCGCCCCGCCGCTAAAATCATCGCCATCATGGGTTTTGTGCCTTTCACGTTCGTCCCCTCCCCTTCAGGGGGAGGGTTAGGGTGGGGGTGGGGGCGCGCAGCATCATGGGTTTTGTGCCTTTCACGTTCGTCCCCTCCCCTTCACGACAGTGCGAGCAGATGCGCTGCCGTACTCGTCGGGGATGCCCCTTGCGGGTAACAGGGGGAGGGTTAGGGTGGGGGCGCGCAGCATCACGGTTTTTGTGCCTTGTGATTAACAAATTCCCGCGCCAGTGGGGCAGCGCATTGGTATTGTCCGCTGCTGTTTGTTTTGACTGGATTCCGGCCTGCGCCGGAATGACGGACTACTGGATTCCGGCCTGCGCCGGAATGACGGACTGATGGGGGGTTGATGCCGTTCACTTTAAAACCCGTACCCCGTTGGTGCATCATAGGGCGGAGCCAACTCGTTGAGCAGGTTGAGCAGGGGCTTGAGGTCAAGGTAGCGGGCGGCAGCTTCGCGCAGGTAGTGCACAACCTGCGGCATGTCGTTCAGGTAGCCGTCCTTGCCGTCGCGGTGATAGAGGCGGGCAAAGATGCCCAGCACCTTGAGGTGGCGCTGCACGCCCATCATCTCGTAATCGCGGTAAAACGTGCCGAAATCCTCATTGACCGGCAAACCTGCCTTGCGCGCCTTTTGCCAGTAGCGGATCAGCCAGTCCATCACGTCCGCCTCCTCCCATTTGATGTAGGCATCCTTGAACAGCGAAGCCAAATCGTAGGTAATCGGACCATACACGGCATCCTGAAAGTCTATGACACCCGGTGAGGGGGGGGTAAGCATCAGGTTGCGCGAGTGGTAGTCGCGGTGTACATAAACGCACGGCTGAGCCAGGTTGTTGGCGATGATACGGTCAAATACTTGCTCCAGTTTGGCCTGTTGCTGGTCGGTCAGGGTGATGCCCAGATGCTTGTTGATGTACCACTCCGGGAAGAGTTCGAGTTCGCGGCGCAGCAAGGCGGCATCGTAGGGCGGCAATTCGTCTGCGCGTGAGGCGAGCTGGATGTTGATCAGCGCATCGGTCGCCGCGCCGTACAGATGGGCGGCATTTTCGCCAGTCAGGGCTTGCAGATAGGTGGTGTTGCCGAGATCAGACAACAGCAAAAATCCTTGCGTCAAATCCTCGGCATAGACATGGGGGACATGCGTGCCTGCCGCCTCGAACAGGCGCGCGACGTGCAGAAACGGGCGGCAGTCTTCGTGTTCGGGCGGGGCATCCATGACGATGCGTGACGAGCCGTCGGCGAAGGTGGCGCGGAAGTAACGGCGGAAGCTGGCATCGGCGGACGCGGGGGTGAGGCTGAAATTTTGCTCGGGAAATTGGCTGTGCAGCCAGTGGGTGAGTTGTTGTTGGCGTTGCATAATGTCGGCTTTAGCGTGGGTCTTGGTGTAAACTTGCGCAAGTTTACCATCATGCCAAGATTATGCGTTTCCGTATCAAATCTGTCGTTCTCACTTTGTTGTGTGTTTTTAGCCATGCTGCCTGGGCGGAAGGGGCGCGCACGCCACCCGACGCGCAGCCTGCAACACCCGCAGCACTGCCCACAACGCCGGCAACACAACAAGAGCCCGTGTTCGTCGAGGCGGATAAGCTGTCGGGCGACAAGGAGAATCAAGTAGAAGCCACGGGCGACGCGATTTTGCTGAATAACAACCAGACTGTGCGCGCGAACCGCCTGTTATATGACCAGCAGACGGGCGATGTAGATGGGCAGGGCTCGGTCGTGGTCGAGCAGGCGGGCAGTACGATCAGCGGGCCACATCTCAAGTTAAATCTGGATAGCAATGCCGGATTTATGGAACAACCAACCTTTTATTTGAAAGAAAATGAGGGGCGAGGTAGCGGGGATATGTTGCATATTCAGGATAAACAGCACTACACCCTGGATAACGCAACTTACACGACTTGTCCTGCCGGCAACAATGACTGGCTGATGAAAATGTCCAGTCTGGAAATAGACCGGGAAGAACAGGTAGGCACTGCCTATGGCACGCGCGTGGAATTTATGAGTGTGCCTATCCTGTATACGCCGTGGCTGGATTTTCCCTTGAATGGGCAGCGCAAGTCGGGTTTTCTTTCGCCTACCATAGGCGGGACGAACAAGGGGGGTACCGAGCTGACGATGCCTTATTACTGGAACATCGCGCCGAATCGCGATGCGACCATCGCGCCGCGCCTCATAGCCCGACGCGGGCTGATGCTGAATAATGAATTCCGCTATCTGGAAGGAAGTTATGGCGGTGAGTTGCATCTGGATGCGTTGCCCAATGATGCGCTGGCAAAACGTGATCGCGGTCGTTTTGGATTGAGGCATGGTCAATCGTTTGGCGGCGGCTTGAGCGGTCAGATCAATTTCAACCGCGTCTCGGATAATGCTTATTACCGGGATTTGTCCGATTCCATGACGACCACCTCGCAGGTCAACCTGTTGCAGGATGCGTCCCTGAGCTACGCTGGGGGTTGGTGGGGCAGCACTGCACGCGTACAGCAATACCAGACTTTGCAGGATCCGCTAATACCCATAGCCGTACCCTACGCGCGTTTGCCGCAGCTGACCTTGAATGCGGCACAAAATTACGCCGCTGCCAATCTGGTTTTTGCGGGCGAATATGTGAGCTTCAGTCATCCCACGGCATTGAATGGTCAGCGGCTAGTGCTTAATCCCAGCGTCAGTTATCCGCTGATTAACGCGCCTGCGTATTACCTTACGCCCAAAGTTTCCCTGCATAGCACCAGCTATGTGATGGGTGCGAACAATGCCACGGCAGTGCAAAATGCTTCACGCACCCTGCCGCTATTTAGTCTGGATGGTGGTGCGGTGTTTGAGCGTGATGTCAGGCTGTTCGGTAACAAATATCTGAATACACTGGAGCCGCGTGCCTACTATGTGTATGTGCCCTACAAAAAACAGGATATGTTGCCTGTCTTTGACACCGCTCAGGCACCTTTCAGCTACGCACAAATGTTCACCGAGAATCGTTTTTACGGGAACGACCGGATCGGCGATGCCAATCAGGTTACGCTGGCCGTCATCTCGCGTTTTCTGGATGAGGAGGACGGTGCCGAACACTTGAAGTTGATGGTCGCCGAACGTTTCAGTTTGAAAACGCCACAAGTCAATCTGGTTGCCCCGACCACGACGACCAACAAGTCGGATATTCTGCTCGGCGCATCAGGCCGGGTCAGTCAGGCATGGTCGTTCGACAGTGAGCTGCAATACAGCCCCAGTCTGTCGAGGATTCAGCATTACAACGTCACGGCACGTTATCGCCCGGAAGCGGGCAAGGTGCTTAATCTGGGCTACCGTTTCATCGGTGATTCGCTCGGCAGTTTGATTCCGGGTGTCGTTTTGCCTACCGGTAACATTCTTATCAATGGCATCAATTATCCGACTTTCGGTGGCGTGCCTTACACCACGATAGGCGGCAACAACTACTCGGTCATTTCACCCGGCTTGCGCCAAATCAATATTTCTGGACAATGGCCTCTTTCCCGCCGTTGGAGTGCAGTGGGTCAGTGGAGTTATTCCTACCTGGATAACCGCCTGTTGAGCGGTATTGCAGGGCTTGAGTACAATCAGGATTGCTGGACGCTACGGCTGGTGGCTCACAGCTTTAAGGTGGGCACACAGCAAACCAGCACCGGATTATTCATGCAGATTGAATTGAATGAATTGTTGAAAGTAGGTTCGGATCCTCTGACTTTGCTCAAACAGAGTGTACCCGGCTATACCAAGATGAACGATAAACCAGCAAGTAAACCGAGTGCGGTCTTGCGATAAGCAAGCCGAATAGATGACTATGCCAAAAATCAAATTTCCTGTTTTTCTAAGCGTAGCCCTGTTGGCTGCCACCCCTGTTTTTGCGGTGGAACCCCAGGCTATAGATCCGCAACATCAGGTGGCGACCCTGGATTCAGTCGTAGCCGTGGTCAACGATGATGTCATTACTCGACATGAGCTGGATGAAAAAATGTTGTCGGTAGTCGCACAGTTGCGCAAACAGGGTATCCCGCTGCCGGAGCAGGCTGTACTGGAAAAGCAGATACTCGAACGCATGATTACCGACATGCTGCAAGCGCAGTTTGCCAGGGAAAATGGCGTACGCGTGGACGATACGCAGTTGGATATGGCCATGACACGGATCGCGCAGCAAAACAACTTCCCGTCGCTTGCCGAGTTTGTCGCCAGGCTTGAAAAAGAGGGTGTGGATGTTAAAAAATTCCGCGAAGAAATGCGCGTTGAACTGTTGTCTACACAATTGCGTAAACGAGAGGTCGAAAGCAAGTTGGTTATCAGCGATATTGAAGTTGATAATTATCTTGTCAATAGAGAAAAAATGGGTTCTGGAACGACGGAGTATCACCTTGCACACATTCTGGTGGTCGTGCCTGAACAGGCCAGTGCCGACAGAATTGGCGTAGCGCGGGAGCGAGCCGATCAAGCGTTGGCAAAATTGCTGGGTGGGGCGGATTTTTCACAAGTCGCGGCAGGCTTTTCAGATGCGAAAGATGCGCTGAATGGCGGTGACCTCGGCTGGCGTCCCGGCGAACGTATCCCGCCCTTGTTCATGAATGAATTGCAACAACTGCAAAGTGGCCAGCATACGGCGGTGTTGCGTAGCCCGAGCGGTTTTCACATTCTCAAGCTGATAGAAAAACGCAGCGGTAATAGCGTGCCTGTGGTTATTGTGGAGACCCATGCGCGGCACATCCTGATTAAAACCAGTGAAATCGTTTCGGCAGACGAAGCCAAAAAACAAATTCTGGAGATCAAACAGCGTATTGAAGGTGGGGCGGATTTTGCCGAGCAAGCCAAACGTTATTCGCAGGATGGTAGCGCGCAGCAGGGCGGTAATTTGGACTGGATGTCGCCGGGGCAAACTGTGCCCGAATTTGAAGAGATGATGAACAGCTTGGCAGTCGGTGCAATCGGTATGGTACAAACCCAGTTTGGCTGGCATCTGGTGCAAGTGCTGGAGCGTCGCAATACCGATGTTAGCGAACAGCAGAAGCGCCAGCAGGCGCGCATTTCCATCGGCTCATTCAAGTCTGAAGAGATGTATCAGGACTGGTTGCGCCAATTGCGAGATAGGGCGTTTGTCGAATATCACCTCGAAGAAGAAGAGTAAGGTGGCGTTGACGGCACAGCCGCTGGTTATCACATCGGGAGAGCCGGCAGGCATAGGCCCGGAGTTGTGTGTCCAACTCGCCGCGAGCCATCCCGAGATGCCACTGGTCGTAATAGCCGACAAGTCTCTGTTGCAGCAGCGCGCCCAACAACTCGGCATCGCCTTGGACATCAGGGAGTGGGGAGTAGTGAGGAGTGAGTGGCAGCAGCGCGAATCACCACTGACCACCGACCACTCACCACTTGCCACTACCCTATCTGTCATCCATATTCCCCTTTCCGCCCCATCGCAAGCGGGCGTGTTGAACTCGGCCAACAGCGACTATGTGCTGGCGATGCTGCGCCGTGCGGTACAGGGCTGTCAGTCGGGCGAGTTCGTCGGCATGGTGACCGCACCCGTACACAAGGGCATCATCAACGATGCGGGCATTCCCTTTACCGGACACACCGAATTTCTTGCCGAACTGACGAAAACTAAACAAGTGGTGATGATGTTGGTCGGCGGCGGAATGCGCGTTGCGCTGGTGACGACGCATCTGGCGTTGCGCGAAGTGCCGGACGCGATTACGCAGGAACTGCTGGAAAGCGTCGTGCGCATCACCCATCACGACTTGCAATGCCGTTTTGGTGTGGCAGAGCCGCGCATCCGGGTGGCGGGGTTGAACCCCCATGCGGGGGAAGGCGGGCATATCGGGCGCGAGGAAATCGAGGTGATGATCCCCGTGCTGGACAAGCTGCGCGCGGAAGGGATGCAGGTCAGTGCGCCGCTGCCCGCCGATACCCTGTTTACCCCGGATAAGCTCGCCAGCTGCGATTGCGTGTTGACCCTGTATCACGATCAAGGCTTGCCCGTGCTCAAGCACGCCAGTTTCGGACAAGGCGTGAATATCACGCTGGGTCTGCCCATCATTCGCACTTCGGTGGATCACGGCACGGCGCTGGATCTTGCCGGCACAGGCCTGGCCGATGTCGGTAGCCTGTTGCAGGCGATCAAGGTTGCCGCACAGATGGCGCAATGCGAACGGCAATTCTCCGGTATCCCGCATGAGTGCGCATAAAGCCAAGAAGAAATTCGGTCAGAATTTTCTGGTGGATCAAGCCATTATCGCTGAAATCATCAGCGTGATCGGTCCCGCAGAGGATGATAATCTAGTGGAAATCGGCCCCGGTCTGGGCGCGTTGACGCGCCCGCTGCTCAAGCGGCTCAAGCAACTGCATGTGGTGGAAATTGACCGCGACATCATCGCGCGTCTGGAAAGCGACTACCCGCAGCCGCATCCCCGTCTGGTCATCCACGCGGGAGATGCGCTACAGTTTGATTTCGCCACGCTGGGTGCGCCTTTACGCATCGTCGGCAATCTGCCCTATAACATCTCCTCGCCGTTGCTGTTTCACTTTGCGGGCTATGCAGAACGTATCAAGGACATGCACTTCATGCTGCAAAACGAAGTGGTGGAACGCATGGTGGCCGAGCCCTCGAGTGCTGCTTACGGGCGCTTGTCGGTGATGTTGCAATGCCGTTTTTACATGGAAAAGCTGCTGGATGTGCCGCCGGAATCGTTTCGCCCCGCGCCCAAGGTGGATTCCGCCATCGTGAGGATGATCCCGTTACCCGCCGATCAACTCATTGTGCGCAACGAAAAACGCTTTGCCGCCATCGTGCGCACCGCCTTCGGCCAGCGCCGCAAGACGCTGCGCAACACTTTGCGCGGCTATCTGGACGAAGCCGGGTTCGCACAACTGGGTATAGACCCTCAGGCGCGCGCCGAAAACCTGTCGGTGGCGGAGTTTGCCAGGATAGCGGAGTATCTGGATCACAAGGCTAGGAGTCTGTCGGACTTAAAGGAAATCTACTGCAAATTCACCTGAACGGCGCATATTTCACCGTTTTCTTGGTCAATAGAATA
>PEUR01000102.1 GCA_002780675.1 Gallionellales bacterium CG03_land_8_20_14_0_80_55_15
TGCAGCTTGATTTCTATCAGGCGCGGATTTTCACTGTTGGCAATCGCGCCGAGTCCATCCACGATCAAATCACGCAACTGCGTCTGTTGCATGATGATAGCCTTGAGTTTGTTGGCTATTGGCAAAAACAACAGGTTGGCAAATGCCACGCCGTAGATGGTGGCAACAAAGGCGACCGCGATACCGCTGCCCAGCTTGCCGGGTTCAGCCAGATTCTGCATGACGTGCATCAGCCCCAGCACCGCACCGATAATGCCGACCGTAGGCGAATACCCGGCAGCCGCTTCCCATACCCGCGCAGCTTGCCAGCGCAACTGTTCCCAGGATTGCGTATCAATTTCCAGCACTTCACGAATTTCTGCGGCGCTATGCCCGTCCACCAGCAACTGCGCGCCTTTTAGCAAAAACGGGTCGGTTATACCGGAAAGCCGCGCTTCCATAGCCAGCATCCCTTCCCTGCGCGTCAACGCTGCCCATTCGACCAATTGTCGGATGACTTCGCGCTCGTCAGATTTGGGGGGGACAAACGCCCAACGTCCCATCTTGATGGACAGCAAAAAAACCTTGCGCGGACTTTGTACCATGACTGCGCCCAGCGTGCCGCCAAATACGATCAGAAAAGCCGCGCCCTGAAACAGGATGCTGAAATCACTGCCCTCCAGTATCTGCCCGGTCATGATGCCCACAAGCGCCACCAACAAACCCAATAGCGTCAGTTTGTCCATCAGTAACCTTTCAACCAGCCACGCAGACGAGCCACCGCCTGACTATGCAACTGCGAAATGCGCGATTCGCTGACACCGAACACTTCCCCCACTTCGCGCAGATTCATTTCCTGCTCATAAATCATGCCCATCAGTTGCCGCTCGCGTTCAGGCAGTTTTTCTATCGCCCGCATCAATTCCGCCTTGAACCTGTCATCCTGCAACAAGGCCAGCGGATCGGCATCGTCGCTAAACTCGAACCGCTCGAAAAAATCGTTGTGATCCTCGTCCTGAAAGTCTTCGTAATACACCAATTGCGCGCCGCGAGATTCCTGCAACATCTGCTGGTATTCTTCGAGCGGAATGCGCATTTCTTCGGCTATTTCGGCTTCATTGGGTGCTCTGCCCAATTTCTGTTGCATCCGGCTGATGGCTTGCTCGATTTTTCGCATATCCCGGCGCAGACTGCGCGGCAACCAGTCCGCGCTGCGCAATTCGTCCAGCATCGCGCCGCGTATGCGTTGCGTCGCATAGGTTTCAAACTGCGCACCGTGAATCTCGTCGTAGCGGCTTGCCGCGTCCAGCAAACCTATCATGCCCGCCTGAATGATGTCGTCAATTTGCACGCTGTAAGGCAATTTTGTCATCATTTGATGAGCAATTCGCTTTACCAGCGGGGCATAATCCCGCAGGCATTGATCCTTGTTTTTTAGTCCAGAGGCGTTATACATAATCGGCCTTTAATCGTTGGTCGCAGGGGTATATAGCAATACGCCCTGTTGAATTATTGGATGTCGTCAGCAACTCACTACGGCTGTGCGCGCCAGTTGCGCGATCAGGTTTTTCATCATCTGTGCAATACCGCCTGCCATTTCATCCTGATGCAGTGTCATCTGTAATACGCCTTGCGACAATGCCAAATAAGACTGCGTCGAAAGGGCAGCGGGGTATGCCTCTACCACCGACCTCGCCAATTGCGTCGCACGTTTCATTTGCTCATCCAGCGGGATGCAACCCAGGTATTCCAGGCGGGCAGCCAAATTACTGCGCGCCACTTTTTCCATATTGCCGAACACCAATCGGGCTGTTTTTTCATCCGCCACCTTGTTTACCACCACTTCAAAACGCAGCCGGGCATTTTCCAACGCCAGCCGTTTAATCAACCCATAGCTCTCGGTGATGCCGCTTGCGGTCGCATCCATTACCACCAGCAACCTCACCCCGGGTGCCAGACTCGAGGATATGACATGTCCGGCCAGCATCGCCGCATCTACCAACACAATATCTACGCCCCCGCTCACTTCGGACAGAGCCGCTTCCATACTTTGCTGCTCGGATGCCTGCAAACTTGCCAGCGCGCGCAGCGCGCGCGAGGCAGGCAGGATGACATAGCCTTTACCCTGCAATATCGCATCGCGTATCTGGCATTTTCCCTGTGCCACATCCAGCAAATCATAGCGGGCGAATAATCCCAGGCTATCCGTCAAATTATGCGGCGCGGGATTCTCGTCCAGCACTAGCACATCCTTGCCGGCACCCGCCAGCGCACTAGCCAGATTGAGTGTCACACTGGTGCGCCCCACGCCTTGTTTACCTGACACCAGCGTAATCACCTGGGTTTGATTACTCACCAGTAATCTGCGCAACCCTTCGGCCTGGTCAATCCCCGCTGCAATTTTGGCCGAACTTCTCAATTTACCCTCCGCACTGTCAGAGCGCATAGCTCACCTCGCCTGTGGGTGAGACCGCCACCCCCGAAGTCATCTCGGTTGCGGGCATCATCCCGGTTGCCGCCATCAGCACTGGAAAATCTTGTTCGTTCAGGGTAAACGGTGATTTTTCTTCCACCAGTTTAAACACGCGATGCAGCAACACCTCAATACTGACCGGATGCAAATCTTCCGGCACGCGCTGCCCGTTCGCCATGTAATGCATCACCAGACGATGGCGCACCACCACATCCAGCATTCCTCCCAGAGTCACGGCTTCATCCAGCTTGGTGGCAATGCAGCCGATCACCTTGCTGCCGTGGTACATGCGCACCACTTCTTCCAGAGTATCGCCGCTACTGGCGGAGTTCAGCACCAACAACCGCTGCACCCCACTCGCGTCAAACATATCGCCCTGCTCGGCAACACGTTCATCGCGTTGCCCCATCCCGACCGTATCAATCAGCACCAGATGCTTGTGGCGCAAGGCAGAAAGCGTCAAGCGTAAATCGTCTCCATCCTTCACCGAATGCACGGACACCCCGAGTATCTTGCCGTAAATCTTGAGTTGTTCATAAGCGCCGATACGATAGCTATCCGTGGTCAGCAACGCGACTTTATCCGCGCCGTAGCGCACCACGGCACGCGCCGCCAGTTTGGCGGTAGTGGTGGTTTTGCCCACCCCGGTCGGACCTATCAGCGCATACACACCGCCCTTGGCAATAATGTCATCTTCTTCACCGGCGACATGCACATTGCGTTTCAAAACCTGTTTAATCCATGCCTCGCCCTTGTCGTGACCTGCTGGCATCTTGTCCAATAATTGCCTTGCCAGCAAAGTACTGAATCCGGCATTGAGCATACGACGCAATAAGCCTGCACGTTGCGGGTCACGCTGCTGAACGTTATTCCATGACAAGGCTTCGATCTGCTTTTGCAGCGTGCTGTGCATCGCCTTGATTTCTACCAAGAGCGAAGATTCCGCCGTAAGCGGTGCCAGAGGAGTTGCAATAACAGCCGGATTTGCGCTTTTTAGAGTGGTGGCGCACTCCCCTATTTCAGCCTCCCGATCGCGTCCGGGCTCGTTATGCTGCACGGCTTGTTGTATCGCTTGATTGCGTTGATCCTGCTCCGCTCTGGGATAACGTCTTGCTTCCCGCACACGGGTGGCTGATTCCGTCAACTGCTCCATCGCTTCATTCGCCATGGCGACGATTTCTACACCTTGCGAGGTAGTGCGATTCGACAGGATAACGGCTTCATCGCCCAATTCGTTATGAATTTCCCTGAGCGCCTGACGTGCTGTGGGCGCGATGAATTTTCTGATGTTCATAGTGTTCCTCCTACCATTGCTGTCACCCGGATGGTTTTGAAGTCCGGCACTTCATCATGCGAAATCACCCTTAAATTCGGTACGGTGCGTTTCAGGAAGCGCGCCAGCAAATCGCGCAACGGCCCGGGAACCAGCATCACTGCGGGCAAGCCCATCTGTTCCTGCACCTGCACCGCCTCGCGCGATTCGCGCAGCACGGTATCCGCCAGTCCAGGTTCGATGCCCATGCCGTTCTGGCTCGCCTGCATGGCCTGCATCAGCACATGTTCCAACTCCTTATCCATGCCGATTACCTGCAATTCCTGAGCGGCGGGATAAAATTGCTGGACGATGGCGGGTCCCAGTGCAATGCGTACCCATGAGGTCAATTGATGCGCGTCCTGAGAGCGCGTTGCATTGTCGGCCAGCGTCTCGACAATGGTGCGCATATCGCGGATGTGCATGCCTTCATCCAGCAGGTTTTGCAACACCTTCTGCACCACGCCCAGCGGCAATGTCTTGGGAACGAGGTCTTCCACCAATTTGGGTGCCGTCTTGCCGAGATGTTCGAGCAACTGTTGCACCTCTTGCCGCCCCAGCAATTCAGCCGAACGGGTGCTGAGCAGATGGCTCAGATGGGTCGCCACCACGGTGCCGGGATCAACCACGGTATACCCCATCACCTGCGCCTGTTCGCGCAGCGCCGCATCTATCCACACGGCGGGCAGGCCGAATGCCGGATCCTGTGTTTGTGTACCGACCAACACGCCCGTCACGTTACCCGGATTGATCGCCAAAAACTGGTGCGGATAAGCCTCGCCGCTGCCTATCTCCACGCCTTTAAGCGTGATGCGGTAAGCATTCGGACGCAGGTCCAGGTTGTCGCGAATATGCACCGAAGGCGGCAAAAAGCCGATGTCCTGGGTAAATTTCTTGCGTATCCCCTTGATTCTGAGCAATAAATCTCCGTCTTGAGCCTTGTCAACCAGCGCGATCAAACGATAGCCTACTTCCAGACCCAGCACGTCCACTTGCGCGACATCCTCCCAACTCGCTTCGGACGCTTCAGTAATGACGGGAGAGGTCTCTACGCTGGCCTGTTGCAGATCCGCCGCCTGTTCGGTCTTTTGCGACAAATGGAAAGCCAGCCAGAGCATTCCGCCCGCCAGCAGCAGGAACGGGACGTGCGGCATCCCCGGAATCAGCCCCAACATGCCGACAATCGCGGCGGTCAACATGATGACTTGCGGCTGCTTGAACAATTGCCCCAGCAACTGCTCACCGATATTCTCGTCGGTGGAGACACGGCTGACCACCACGCCGGCGGCGGTCGAAATTACCAGCGCGGGAATCTGTGCGACCAGACCATCACCAATCGCCAACAGGGTATAAGTCTTGGCGGCCAGCGACATGTCCATATTGTGTTGCAGCACACCGACAATCAGCCCGCCTATTAAATTGATGAACAAAATGATGATGCCGGCAATCGCGTCGCCGCGCACAAACTTGGAAGCACCATCCATCGCACCGTAGAAATCGGCTTCCTGAGAAATTTCTTTACGACGTGTGCGCGCCACATCTTCGCCTATCAGTCCGGCGTTCAGGTCGGCATCAATCGCCATTTGTTTGCCGGGCATCGCATCCAGGGTGAAGCGCGCGCCCACTTCGGCGATACGACCCGCGCCCTTGGTGATAACCATAAAGTTGATAACCACCAGAATCGCGAACACCACGATACCGACCGCGTAATTACCGCCCACCAGAAACTGGCCGAAAGACTCGATCACCTTACCCGCCGCATCTCCGCCCGTATGACCTTGCAGCAACACCACGCGGGTCGAGGCCACGTTCAGCGACAAACGCAGCAAAGTGGTCATCAGCAGAATCGTCGGGAAAGCGACGAAATCCAGCGCCTTGGTGGTATTCATGCTGATCAGCAACACCATCACCGCCACCGCGATGTTAAAGGTGAACAGGATGTCCAGCAGGAATGGCGGCAAAGGCAAAACCATCATCGCCAGGATCATCACGATCAGCACAGGCCCTACCATGCCGCGCAGGTTCAGACTACGTTTGATGATACCCATCACCGCGCTCATATTCATAAAGCAACTCCTGCATTGGCTGGGTCAAGTTCGACAGGAACGGGCAACGCGCCAGGTTGCTGCGGACGGTTGCCCCCTTGCGACTGATAGGTTTTCAACTGATAAACGTAGGCCAGCACTTCGGCGACAGCGTTATACAAGGCTTCCGGGATAGCTTCACCAATCTGGGTATGTTTGTGCAGAGCACGCGCCAGCGGCGGGGCTTCGAGGATAGGCACATGATTTTCCTCAGCAATTTCGCGTATCCTCCTGGCGATCAGATCAGCGCCCTTCGCCACCACGGTCGGCGCACGCATCCCGGTATCGCTATATTTCAACGCCACGGCATAGTGGGTCGGGTTAGTCACCACCACATCGGCAGTCGGGATCGCTTCCATCATGCGGCGGCGGGCGATTTCACGCTGCATACTGCGGATGCGCCCCTTGACCATCGGATCGCCCTCGGTTTCCTTGGATTCCTTGCGCACTTCTTCTTTGGTCATCTTCAGCTTCTTGTTGTTTTCATAAAGCTGGAACGGCACATCCACGGCCACGATTAACAGCATCGCAGCAGTAATGGACAAGAAACTGACCCCGATCAGATGCCCCATTTGCGGGATAGCCGAAGCAACCGAAAGCGTGGCGAGCTGCATCACATCGGCGCGATGACCCCAGATAACCCAGGTCGCAATCCCGCCCACCACAAGCGCCTTGGCAATCGTCTTGGTCAACTCCACCAATGAATTTACGGAAAACATCCGCGCCACACCGGAAACCGGATTCATGCGCGAAAACTGCGGCATCAGCGACTCAGTGCTGAACAACCAGCCGTTCAGTGCCAACGGCGAAAACAAGGCCGCCAGCACCAGCAACAACAATACAGGGGCAAAAGTGATCAGCATCGCCAGGGAAAGATCGTACAAATGCGGAACCATCAATTCCGGCTTGAAAACCAGTTCCTGATTGATGGTCAGCCCATCCTGCACCATCTGCACCATCTGCCGGGTAAGCGATGCGCCCATAAACCAAAAGCCCCCGCCACCCGCCAGCAACACGGCAAACGTGGACAACTCGCGCGAGCGCGCCACCTGACCTTTTTCTCTTGCCTGGTCTAGTTTCCTCTGTGAGGGTTGTTCTGTTTTTTCTAAATCGCTGTCTTCTGACATGATGCGCTCCGATGGTTATGACCATTATCGGCAAACCAGCGAAACTTCAATCACGCGAATAAAGAGGGATTTAACAGGCTTTTCGATACGAACAGCGAAGGTGCAAAAAATTCGTCATGCCCACTAGGAGTCTGTCGGACTTGAAGAATCGTAGCGAAAAGGTTTAAGCAGGCAAAGCCGCAAAGCGGCTGCTCGCAAAATTTGGCTGGGCGAGG
>PEUR01000061.1 GCA_002780675.1 Gallionellales bacterium CG03_land_8_20_14_0_80_55_15
CGTCGGTTATCAGGATGCAGAAAAATTTCTAAACTCTTTACAGCGCGCCGGTCTCTAGGTTATCTCCTTAACTTCACAAAAAATATAGACAACACCCCCGAACTTACGGCAAACTGCGCGGATGAAATCAATACTCGTCATACATGGCCCCAACCTAAACTTGCTCGGCAGCCGCGAGCCAGCGGTTTATGGAAGCACCACGTTAAATGAAATTAACGCAGATTTGACAACATTAGCCAGCAACAATGGCGCGAGCCTCACCTGCTTTCAAAGCAATGCGGAGTTCGCACTGATCGAACGTATTCATCAGGCGCGCACCGATGGCACACAATTCATCCTCATCAACCCAGCCGCATTCACCCACACCAGCGTGGCGTTACGCGACGCACTGGCGGCCGTTGCAATACCTTTCATCGAAGTACACCTTTCCAACGTCCATGCGCGCGAGGCATTTCGTAAGGAATCCTTTTTTTCCGATCTCGCCTTAGGCGTGATCTGCGGCCTTGGCGCATCGGGATACAAATTTGCATTGCAATACGCACTAAATTATAAAAAACGCTGAACCACAAAAATTTAAGTAAGCACGGAGGATATTATGGATTTACGCAAACTCAAGACACTCATCGAACTGGTTGAAGCTTCAGGCATAGCCGAATTGGAGTTACACGAGGGGGAAGAACGTGTGCGCATTACGCGCACTGTCGCAGCCGGTCAGCAGTTGTACGCGCCAGCACCGCAACAGTTCATCGCCCCCAGTCCAGTCGCAGCAGCAGCGGTTGCAGCCCCGGTTGCAGCCGCACCCGCCGTTGAGGAGGGACAAATCGTCAAATCTCCTATGGTTGGCACTTTCTACCGCTCCGCCTCTCCGGGCTCAAAACCCTTTGTAGATGTAGGCGAACAAGTCAAAGTCGGTGATACCTTGTGCATCATCGAAGCCATGAAATTGCTCAACGAAATTGATGCTGAACATACCGGGGTAATCAAGGCCATTCTGGTGGAAAACGGCCAGCCGGTCGAATTCGGACAGCCCTTATTCGTTATTGGCTGATCGTCATGGAGTGCGCGGACTCATCTGCGCTTTACAAGCGGCGACGTGTCGCCGCACTCCCATCAACTCGGAGCATTCCTAAATGTTTGAAAAAATACTGATCGCTAATCGCGGTGACCAACCGCCGACAGGCGGCGCAGCGGCGCAGCCAAATTGCCCTGCGGCTGAAGGCCGCAAATGCTATTTCATCGCGGAGACTAAACATGTTTGAAAAAATACTGATTGCTAATCGCGGTGAAATAGCCTTACGCATCCAGCGAGCCTGCCGCGAAATGGGCATTAAAACGGTGGTCGTGCATTCCGAAGCGGATGCCGATGCAAAATATGTGAAACTGGCGGACGAGTCGGTTTGTATTGGTCCCGCCCCCTCCAACCAGAGCTATTTGAGCATCCCCGCCATCATCAGCGCGGCGGAAGTGACCGACTCGCAGGCAATACATCCCGGCTATGGCTTCCTGTCCGAGAATGCCGATTTCTCCGAACGCGTAGAAAAATCAGGCTTTGTGTTCATCGGCCCTCGCGCCGAAACCATCCGACTGATGGGTGACAAGGTGAGTGCCAAAATTGCCATGAAAAAAGCGGGCGTGCCTTGCGTTCCGGGGGTAGAAGGCGCATTGCCGGACAATCCTGCCGAAATTATCAAAATCGCCCGCAGCATCGGCTATCCGGTCATCATCAAGGCCTCCGGCGGCGGCGGCGGACGAGGTATGCGCGTGGTTCATACCGAAGCGGCGCTGCTCAATGCCGTCACCATGACCAAGACCGAAGCGCAGGCCGCCTTCAACAATCCCATGGTTTACATGGAAAAGTATCTGGAAAACCCGCGCCACATCGAGTTCCAGATATTGGCCGACCAGCACGGCAACGCCGTTTATCTGGGCGAGCGTGACTGCTCCATGCAGCGACGCAACCAAAAAGTATTGGAAGAAGCGCCAGCGGTGCTGATTAACCCGCGCTTGCGCAACAAAATCGGCGAGCGCTGTGCCGAAGCCTGCCGCAAGATTGGCTATCGCGGTGCAGGCACGTTCGAGTTTCTGTATGAAAACGGCGAATTTTTCTTCATCGAGATGAACACCCGCGTGCAGGTGGAGCATCCGGTCACCGAAATGATCACCGGCATAGACATCGTGCGCCAGCAGATTCTCATCGCTGCGGGCGAAAAGCTGCCGTTCCGCCAGCGCGACATTCAGTTTAAGGGTCACGCCATCGAATGCCGCATCAACGCCGAGCATCCTTACAAGTTCACCCCGTCACCGGGGCGCATCACCACCTGGCACACGCCCGGCGGCCCCGGCATCCGGGTGGATTCACACGCCTACAACAATTACTACGTGCCGCCCCATTACGACTCGATGATAGGCAAGATAATCGCCTACGGCGACAACCGCGAACAGGCGATTGCGCGGATGCGCACTGCACTTTCCGAAATGGCGGTAGAAGGCATTGATACCAATCTCGCCCTGCATCGCGATTTACTTCAGGACTCAGCTTTCCTGAACGGCGGCGCGAGCATCCATTATCTGGAAGAGCGTCTCGCCGAACGCAAAAAGGCAAAATAATGGCCTGGCTAACACTGCTTATTGATACGGATGCCGCACATGCCGAAGCCTTGAGTGATGCGTTGCTCGAACACGGCGCGCTTGCCGTGGATTTGCTGGATGCGGATGCAGATACCCCCGATGAACAGGCCATCTTTGGCGAACCCGGCGAACCGCCTCCCGGCGTTTGGCAACACAACCGGATTAGCGCGCTGTTTGATGCCGACCGCGACGTGGATGCTATCCTGCGACAGGCGGCGGGCGATATCGGCCTGAGCCAGCTGCCTCGGCACAGCATCACCACACTGGACGATCAGGATTGGGTGCGCCTGACGCAGGCGCAATTCGAGCCCATCCCCATCTCTGACAGACTTTGGATCGTGCCGACCTGGCACACCCCAAGCAACCCCGATGCCATCAACATCGTGCTCGATCCGGGCTTGGCCTTCGGCACGGGGAGTCATCCCACCACGCGCCTCTGTTTGCGCTGGCTGGACAACAACCTGCAAGGCAATGAGCGCTTGCTGGACTACGGCTGCGGCTCGGGCATCCTCGCCATTGCCGCAATCAAACTGGGCGCGGCAAGTGCTATCGGCATAGATGTGGATGCTCAAGCCGTCACCGCCAGCCGCGACAACGCCTGCGCCAATCAGGTAGAAAACGTAGCGTTTTTCCTCCCCAACGATGCGCCCAAGGACGAATACGATCTGGTCGTAGCCAATATCCTGACCAACCCGCTACGTCTGCTCGCACCATTACTGGCTGGGTCAACGAAACAAGGCGGACAAATCGTACTGTCCGGCATCCTGGAAGCGCAGGCGCAGGACGTGACTAACCTCTACCAGCAATGGTTCGACCTGAATGCGCCGATTTTTGAAGACGGCTGGACATGCTTGTCAGGCCGCAAACGCTGAGGGTAACCATGACCGACGGCACCACACTCTGCCCCCATTGTGCAACCCGCTTCCGCATCAGCGCAGCGCAGTTAACCGCACATGAGGGCATGGTGCGCTGCGGCTATTGTCATGAGGCGTTCGATGCAAGAACCCACTACCTGCCCGACCAGCCCAGCCCGCAACTCAACCTGCCGATAGACAACGGCGGCATAGAAGCAACCCAAGCGTTAGAACATACCGAACTGGAAAAACCCGTCAGCGCAAGGCTCAAACAAGCCCAATCCACCCCACTTGAGCCTGGCGATACCACAGCCTGCATTACTGAGCACAAGGCTGCCCGCTCTCTGGAAATCAATTTTGAAACAATAGGTTACAAAAATGATTCGTGGTCGCATGAACCCCAGCACGCCCAGTTACTGCTTGCCGCGCCAGTATCCGATGATGCGGAAAATGATGGCTTACCCGACGAAACGCTCCATGAACCAACAGGAAAACCGGCGAATAATAACGCTCAGGATGCCGAAAACAGTCTCACCACTTCGGCTGATAAACCTGCCCTGGATACGCAAGCTGTCGAGGCGACAAACGAACCCTTACGCCGGACTTCCATCAGGTACGCTAGCTGGCCATGGATAACGGGCATCGCCGTAATGGTCATATTGCTCATAGCACAATCTGCCTACTTCTTCCGCGTCGGGCTTGCCGCGCGACTACCCGCAATCAAACCCACACTGGTCGGTTATTGTGAGGTGCTGGGCTGCGATGTGCCGCTACCGCGCAATGCCGAGTTAATCGGCATAGAATCATCCAGTCTAAATGCAGATGCAGATCACGAAAATCAGGTCAATCTGGATGCTTTGCTGCGCAATCGCGCCAGCTACACCCTGGCTTTCCCTGTGTTGTCACTCACACTCAACGACTTGCATGACAAGCCCTTGGCCAGCCGCACCATCCTCCCGTCTGACTACCTGCCGCCAGATGAAAAAGAGGCACTGGGAGTCGCTGCAAATCATGAAGTGAGCATCCAACTACACATGGACACCGCTGAACTCAGACCTATCGGCTATAGGCTGGAACTGTATTATCCGCAATAACTGCCCTATTACGGGATATATAGGGGCACGAACCGCACCCTACCCCACTACGCTGTCGTCAAACGCAATATCGCCTTCTGCGACTTCCTGTCCAAACTGCATGTTCTTGAAATCAAACAGATTTCCATCCAACAAGTGCGAGGGGGAAACATTTTGCATGGCGGTAAAGAGTGTCTGACTGCGTCCCGGATATTGCCGTTCCCAATTGGCCAGCATTTCCTTGATGTTCTGGCGTTGCAGGTTCTCCTGAGAGCCGCACAGATTGCACGGAATGATGGGGAATTCCATGCCACGCGCATAGCGGGCGATGTCTTTTTCCACACAGTAGGCCAGGGGGCGAATCACGATGTGGTCGCCTTTGTCGGTGACCAGTTTAGGCGGCATGGCTTTGAGCTTGCCCGCAAAGAACATATTCAGAAACAGCGTTTCTATCATATCGTCACGGTGGTGTCCCAACGCGATTTTGTTCGCGCCCAGTTCGCCTGCCACCTTGTAGATAATGCCGCGCCGCAAGCGTGAACACAGCGAACAGGTCGTTTTTCCCTCGGGGATTTTTTCCTTGACGATGGAATAGGTGTCCTGGGTTTCAATGTGATACTCAACCCCCAATGACTTCAGATAATTAGGCAGTATTTCGGCGGGGAAACCCGGTTGCTTCTGATCCAGATTCATCGCCACGATGCGAAAATCTATCGGCGCGCGGCGGCGTAGATTCAGCAGGATGTCCAGCAAAGTGTAGGAATCCTTGCCGCCGGACAGGCACACCATCACCGAATCGCCCGCCTCGATCATATTGAAATCGAAAATAGCCTTGCCGACCTGATGCTCCAAGCGGTTTTTGAGCTTGTTGAAATTGCCGGAATGGTCGAAGTGGACGGGTTGTACGTTGCTCATTGCAGCATTCCCTCGGCATCAAGCACGATAGCTTTTGCAGCAAGACTACCCTGTCCAATTGCAGAAGGCAGACAAGGTAGCGGGCGATCCGTCACATCCCCAATGGCATACACCCTCTCAATGGGAGCTTGTTGGTAAACATTCACTTTAATAAAACCTTTCTCGTTAATTGCCGTGTCCAGCCACGGCGATATTTTTCTAAGCGCATCAGTGTTAGGCTCATAGCCATACATTACAACAACCACATCCGCCAGCCTAAGTTCGCCATTTTCAACAAAATTTACCTCTTTTTCGGAGACGCTAAACTGGCCAATATTGGCATGTAGATGAATAGAAATATTGGGATTTTCCTTGCAACGCGCTTGCCATTCGTCGCGCGCTCTAGCTTCAGCCCGACAATAAATATCAACAAACACACCACGCAATGCCAAATGAAATGCATTTTCAAATGCATTGTCACCACCTCCCAACAATGCAACACGTTGCCCTACCTTGAAGTCGTCCAGGTATAACTCCCCTGCTCCAACAAGAAAATTCTGCGGGTACTGAGTAGAAAGCTTGATGAGTTCAACGGGTGTTCGAGGACGCATTCCCGAAGCAATAACCAAATAATCAGATTCAATTTGTATTTGCCTCCCTGATTCTGTGAAAGAAACCAGGAATCCATGCTCACGCTGGGTAATGGATGTCAAAAGGGCAGAGGTAATTATGTCCAGATTTTTACTTTGTATATGTTCTAGAAATTTTGCACCGATAGCTTGTCCTGTATACCCGGGAAAGCCAAGAAGCCAATCATTTTCATGATGATTGAAGCGCAACATGCCGCACAAATGAGATGCGCGTTCCAGAACAACAGGCTTGTAACCTTGATTGACCAACCATAGTGCGCATGACAGCCCAGCCGGACCCGCACCGATAATTAGCACACTAATCTTTAATTTTCTCATCTGGCATCAGCAAGGCATCCGCTTCCTGAATCAGGGATTCGACCATAACTTGCATGTCTTGTGCAAAATACAATTTTTCGGCGGAATTCCATAAAAAATCACGGGGCAACGTCTTATACAAAACCAGATTATCGCAGCATCTATCCTCTATCCTTGTATGCCCTACCACATTGTTGGCAGCATATCCTTCGTGCCTTGCGCCAGCCAAAGTATGCTCGAATAGCCGCTCAAATTCCGAGAAACACGCGATCCGACACCGACCTTTCCTTTCGGGAAAATAAAAAACGACGCTAACTTTTCGCACATTCAGCTGTACGTCCAGTTGAAGCTCACGCTTATCCGGTAATTTAATCAAATAACGACAGATGTAGTCCAAAAGTGGCGTGGTGACGACTCGGGTCAGTTCTTGGTCATTTTCTTTATCTCTGCCCAAGCAAACCAAAACCTCAGGTATCAGTTGAGTTAATACTTTCTCAGTAGCCTTTTTTAAGGGTGCAACGCCCGCCTCATAAAATGTAAGAAAAACAATCGCTACCGATAATGGCAACAACACGCCCAACAGACCCATTCCAGCCTGTAAAATGCCACTATCGTGAGCTAATCTCACCCCGCCAAAAACAGCATAAATGGCAAGCCCCATAAAACAAAAAATTGGTTCTATGTGAAATAGAGTGGGTAATCGAATTTCATTTTTCCGCATAAAAAGTAAATCATGTTGATGAAATTCCC
>PEUR01000181.1 GCA_002780675.1 Gallionellales bacterium CG03_land_8_20_14_0_80_55_15
GAGCAGGCTAAAGAGATACAACTTGCATATGATCTGATCAAGAAGAGCAGGAATAACTGACCGGCATCGAATGATTCATTTTGCGTCCCTCACGCAGCGGAAGCCCAGCCAGTTGGCACCGCGCACTTCGTCCCTGGCCTTCGGTGTTCTGCGCGAGCGCGCCGCGTTTGCGCAAGTACGAATTGAGCTCGTCAGCAAGAAAAGTGATGGCTACGTCCAGCATCATGCCCCCCCGGTGTTCGGCTGTAGGTTCAGAGTGTGAGCAGGGAGTGATGCCAGGTGATAACGTGAGATAAACCACGATGAGTGGTTATGGGAACGGGCGATTTTGCAAGAGATGAATACATTGGTTTCCCCTTGTTAAACAAGCTACTGGCGTCAAATTTCCGGCAGATTGGAAATTCATTTGACCGGACGGCTATTGTGTCACCGTCCTCACTTTTAGTATTCACTCCGTCCCGTTAGCGCTTGAATATTGCGAACGGGCGGTGAATGTGTCGAAGCGCCTTGTGCCAGTCTCCTGTGCTGGGGAACCTGCTGTGAGCCTTACGCCGTGCGTGCGGTGTAATGTGCGTGGAGCGGGAGTACAAGTGGGCAGAACCATAGCACGTTTAATTTGCGACAGTCAATGTTATTTTTTCCTGTCATTGTTTGACAAGGCATTGCGGGGGTGAGGAGGGCGAAGCGTCGTGCAGAGGATCAGGAAGTCAGGGTTTTTCCGCTACGCAGCAATTCGGTAAATTCCGGGGCGGACAGCGCCTTGCTGAATAAATACCCTTGCAGTTCATCGCAGTTATTGGTGCGCATAAAAGCCAGTTGCGTCTCGTTCTCTACCCCCTCGGCTATCACGCTGAGCTTCAGACGATGCGCCAGGTTGATGATGACGGAGGCAATCTCGGCATCGCCCGGATCGGCAATCATGCCGCGTACAAAAGATTGATCTATTTTCAGGCTGTCTATCGGGAAGCGGCGCAGGTAAGCGAGGTTGGAATAGCCCGTGCCAAAGTCGTCCAGTGACAGCTTGACACCGATATTCTTGAGTTTTTGCATGGTTTCGATGGCGCGTTCCGGTTCGTGCATCAGCATGCTTTCATTCAGTTCCAGCTCCAGATGTCGTCCGTCAATCTGGTATTTTTGCAGACTTTCTGCAACCAGCTTGTCGAGATTGCCATTGCGGAATTGCCGCGCGGAAATATTTACGGCGATATGCACATTGTCCAGCCCGTCATCCAGCCACTGGCGGATTTGCTGACAGGCACGATCCAATACCAGATTGCCGATGGTGAGTATTACGCCTGTTTTTTCGGCCAGCGGAATGAATTCGGCGGGCGACATCAGCGTGCCATCCGGTTTTTGCCAGCGTATCAGGGCTTCTACGCCACAGATTTTCCCCGTGTGTAAATCAATTTTTGCCTGATAGTGCAGCAGCAGTTCGTTATGCAGCAGGGCGCGGCGCAAGTCGTTTTCCATCTCCAGTTTGTGGCGGGCATCGGCATTCAATTCGCTGGTGTAAAACGAGAACTGGTTGCGGCCATTTTCCTTGGCGAAATACATGGCGGCATCCGCATTCTTCATCAGTTCCGTCACGGTGTTGCCGTCATCCGGGAACAAGCTGATGCCGATGCTGCCGCCGATAAAGACTTCATGCTGGCCGGACAGCATGAAGGGTTCGCCCAGGGCGGCGATGATGTCGCGCGCCAGCACTGCCGCATCCTGGGCATCGCTCAGGGTGTTCGCCAGCAAGATGAATTCATCGCCGCCCAGACGTGCCAGCATGTCGCCTTCACGCAAACGTGCTGCAAGGCGTTCTGCGACCTGACATAACAACTCGTCGCCGACCGGATGGCCGAAGCTGTCGTTGACGATTTTGAAACGATCCAGATCAATGAACAGCACGGCAAGATTCTGCCCGTGCCGATGCGCCTGTTCAATTTCCTGTTTGATCCGGGTTTCCACCATGCTGCGATTGGGCAAGCGGGTCAGCGCATCGTGGTGTGCCATGAAATCGAGCTGTGCCTGTTGCCGTTTCAGTTCGCTGATGTCCGCGAATACCCCGACGTAACGTACAGGTTCCTGCTGCTCGTTGTAGATGGTGCTGATGGTCAGCCATTGCGGATAAATTTCACCGCTCTTGCGCCGATTCAATATCTCGCCTTGCCAGTGGCCGTCTCGCAATAATTGTTGCCACAACATTGCGTAGAAGGCTTGATCCTTATGGCCTGAATGGAGGATGGCGGGATTCTTGCCGATCAGTTCCTCTTCAGTGTAGCCGGTGATGGCTAAACAAGCCCGATTGACGGCGATGATGCGCGGGGTGAGGTCAGTAATCATCACCCCTTCGTGGGTGCTTTCCATCACGGCGGCGGCTTCGCGCAGCCTGTCCTCATAGTGTTTTCGGTCGGTAATTTCGACAAAACTGGTGGTCAGTGCCGCTTGCCCGTCAAAGTCCATGACGCGACCGGACAGCAGTACCCAGATGATTTTCCCGCCTGACTTGTAAAGCTGGACTTCATAGTCGGTGACCAGTCCCTTTTCCAGTACGGCAGAGACGAAGCGATCACGCTCTTCGGGGTGGACGTAAAACAGGGCGGCGGGTTTACCGATGCCCTGTTCCCGGCTGATGCCAAACATCAACTGGGCGCGATCATTGCCGTACAGTAACGAGCCATCCGCAAGGCTGCTGATGACCACAGGGAAAGGGGCGGATTCGACCAGCGTGCGATAACGGGTTTCGCTGTTTTGCAGGGAGGTCGTCAGGGCGAGACGTTGCGTTTCGGTTTTGTCCTTCGCGATACTGATGCCTGCCAGCCTGGCAAACTCTTTGAGTAGATTGAGTTTGGTCTGGCCAGGAAAATGGGGGTGGACAAAATAGACGGTAAAGATGCCCAGCACATTGTCCTGTCCGTCCTTGATCGGTGTAGCGGTACAGGCGCGGAATCCGGCGCGTTCTGCCAGTTCGCGAAAAGGAACGCAACGGGGATGGCTTTGCACATCTTCGATAATGACCGTTTCACCGCTAAAGGCTGCCATTTCGCAGATGCTGGCATCAGAATTGGCTTGCAGTCGTTCGATTGCGCTCGCGTAAAAATCCGGCAGACTGGGCGCAATGACCTGTCTGAGCAAGCCGGTAGTTGCATCCAGTTGCAGCACCGAGGCACGAATGATGGGGAACAGGTTTTCCAGATGATGGATGATAGCCAGCATCATGTCCGGCAAGGGTTGGTTTGCGATGATCTTGTCCAGCACGTCAAGGCTGGCCGCTTGCATTTTTTCGAGCAGTTTGCGCTCGCTGATGTCCTGCATCACGGCGATGAAGTGCGTCATCTTGTCGTTTTCGGTGCGCACCGGGGTAATGGTCAGCTCTTCGGTGTAGAGCGTGCCGTCACGCCGTTTGTTGACCAGTTCGCCTTGCCACGCTTGCCCGCTGAGTATGGTCTGCCACAGCACTTCGTAAAACTCGCGAGATTGCAGTCCGGACTTGATCAGGTCTTTGGGTCGCCTGCCGATCACTTCATCGCTGCTGTAGCCTGACAAATTGGAAAAAGCCGCATTTGCCCATTGAATGATGCCCTCTGTGTCGGTAATCAAGATGGCGTTTGCCGAGGCCTCCAGCGCAGTGCTGTGCAGTTTGTTCAGGAGGCATTGCTGGTTGAGCTGCAACATTTTACGACGTTGTTTTTTAATGGTTTCTTGCAGAAACTTGACGTAATCTCCCCGCAGGGTGTTGACCAGGTTGTGGCGGTTGACGATGCCTGACAGCCTGCCCTGATCGGTTACGACCAGATTGCGGATTTTATTGCTCGCGAAGTGCTGGATGGCATGTTCCAGTGTCGTGTCGGGCGAGACGGTGATCAGCGGACAGGACATCACGCTGCCCACCGGGACACGGCCCGGTTCGCTGATGTCGAGTTCCAGCCTGACGGCATCGCGCTCGGTGAGAATGCCGACCGGTACGGCATCGCGCGTGACGACGATGCAGCTAAGCTGAAGCCGGTGCATCTGCTGTGCCGCAGTAGCGACCGTTTCGCCCTCATCAATAGTGGCAACATTGCGTGCCATGACACTGGCTACCGTCTTGAAAGCAGTTAATTCTTCCGAGCCGAGATGGAGCAGAAAAGCCTCTTCAGTGACAATGCCGAGCAGCCGGTTGTGTGCATCCGTGACGATCAAGTGACGTGAGCCGTGTTCCTGCAACAGGCGGAAAGCGTCGCGATAATCCATGTCAGGGCTGGCACAGAGCGGCGGTATTGTCATGACATCGGCCATGACCAGACCATCCAGTGCTTGCTGCCCGGCAAGCACACGCAAGGCATCCTGTTCGGTGAAGATACCCAGTGGTTGATTTTTGCTGTTCACCGCGAGTACGCAACTGATGCGCAGCGCCGCCATCGTGGACAACACTTCTCTGAGCGCAATACCCGTGGCAACGGTGATTACGTCTGGAGTAAGAATTTCACTGAGCTTGATTTTCTTCATGCTGTCCCGAACCCGCAAGAGTTTCGCCAGCATACTCCATAAGGGGCTGAAAAGTTGTTAGAACCCGAGTGAACGGCAGGGTTTTGGTGGTCAATAAGCGGCGGCATCAAGGTTCTGCTGGCGAAAAAAAGGACACTCGCGAGTGTCCTTTTTTGCTGCATTACGGCAACGCGTTATTCGATTTTGGCCGTTGCGCGCAGGTCGGCAATCGCCTTTTGGATGGTTTGTTGTTGCAGACGTTGCTGCAACTGCGGTTTGAGCTCGTTGTAACCGGGTACTTTCAGTGAACGGACATCATCCAGTTTGATGACGTGCCAGCCGAATTGCGTTTTGACCGGAATCTTGGTGTATTCGCCTTTTTTCAGGTTCAGCAAGGCGTTGGCGAAGGGTTCAACAAAATTCTTCGGCACAGTCCAGCCCAATGCGCCGCCCTGCGCCGCAGAACCGGTATCAATGGAGCTTTTCGCCAGTTGTTCAAATTTGGCTTTTTTGCCAAGTTTGGCAATGATGTCTTTCGCTTCGGCTTCGCTGGCTACCAGGATGTGACGCGCGTTGTATTCCTTGTCGCCGAGTTTGGCTTTGAGCGTTTCATAGGCTTTTTTGAGCTGGTCTTCGCCTACGGGATTTTTCTTCAGGACATCCTGCACATAGGCGTTGACCAGCACCGTCTGTCTGGCGATTTCCATTTGCTGAACGACATCCGCCGTCTTGTCCAGACCGCTTTTGCTGGCTGCCTGCACCATCACTTCGCGGCTGATCAAGTCTTCACGGATGGCTTTGCGCAGTTCGGGGCTGTCAGGCTGGCCTTGCGCGACCGCGCCTTTTACGTTCATTTCAACGCGATCCTGAGCAATCGCTACGCCATTTACCACGGCGGCAGGCTTGTCAGCAGCAAAAGCTGGGGTAATGGTCAAGGCGGCCAGGATGGCCAATGTTGCAAACTTGTTTGTTTTCAAGATGTTAGTCCTTTTAAAATAAATGCCTGAATAAATCAAACGGTGTCGGGCGTGAGCGCCTGTATGTTGAGTGCGTGTATGTCGCGCTTCATCATTTCTCCCAGCGCGGAATATATCATACGGTGGCGCGCAATCGTAGTCTTGCCGATGAATTGCGCGCTGACGATGTGCAGCAAGTAATGACCTCCGCCCGCTTTCGCGCCGGCATGTCCGGCATGGAGAAAGCTCTCGTCCTCGATTTCCAGACTGAGCGGTTGCAGCACGGCAAGGCGTGCGCGCATCATTTGCAGGGTGTTCATGACGGTTGGCTCATGCGGGCAGGGTTTTTTTGAAGGGGCGCACGCTGACGGTTTCATACACGCCGCTGGTGAGATAAGGTTCTGCATCCGCCCAGCTCTGCGCTTCGGCAAGCGAGGGGAATTCGGCCACGATCAGGCTACCTGTATAGCCCGCAGCACCCGGATCGTCGGCATCCACGGCGGGGAAAGGACCCGCCAGCAGCAAGCGGCCTTGCGCTTGGAGCGCCTGCAAGCGCGCCAGATGCGCGGGGCGCGATGCCACGCGCCTGGCCAGGCTGTCCGGGGCATCTTGTCCGATGATGGCGTAAAGCATCAGTTTTCCTCCTTCTTCTCATCCACATATTTCGCCAGCCAGGCACTTTGCCCGATGATGAATACCAGCATCAAGCCGGTGAAGCCGAACAGCTTGAAATTGACCCAGGTGTCGGTGGAATAATTGAACGCCACATACAGATTGATAAAACCAAGTACGGCAAAAAACAGGCTCCAGCCCAGATTCAGCCGATTCCATACCCGCACCGGCAGCGCCAGCTTTTCACCCAGCAAGGACTGCATCAGGTTCTTTTTGAAGAACAGATTCGAGCCCAGCAGGATCACCGAGAACAGCCAGTACAGCACGCTGGGTTTGAATTTGATGAAAGTTTCGTCGTGCAGGAATAGCGTCGCGCCGCCGAATACCCCGATGATGGCAAAACTCACCCACAGCATGGTGTCCACTTTGCCGTGCCGGACTTTCGTCCAGATAATCTGAAACACGGTGGCAACGATAGCGATTGCGGTGGCGACATAGATGCCCTTGATTTTGAAGGCGATAAAAAATAGCAGGACAGGAAACAGGTCAAACAGTAATTTCATGGTTTAGTCGTCGGTCAGGTTGAGGGATGCGGAATTGATGCAATAGCGCAAGTCGGTGGGTTGTGGGCCGTCCGGGAAGACATGACCGAGATGCGCGCCGCATTTGCCGCAGCGGACTTCGTCGCGGCTCATGCCGTGGCTAGTGTCGCTCCGGGTTGTCACGTTTTCGGCGCGGTGTGGCCGCCAGAAACTCGGCCAGCCGCTGCCGGAATCGAATTTGCAGGACGACTCAAACAAGGGTTCATCGCAGCACGCGCAATGGTAAACCCCCGCGTCGTGGCAATCCCAATATTTCCCGGTGAAGGGCGGCTCCGTGCCGCACTGGCGGCACACCCGATATTGCTCGGGTGTGAGTTTGCTGCGCCATTCGGCATCGGTTTGCTGGGTGTTATCATTCATATCATCTTGATTTTATTGAAAATATCATTAAAAGTTACGGTCAGAACGGAGGTTACAAAACCTCGCCTGCATGATCCGCCAACCTCGAACGCTCGCCGCGCAGCAAGGTGATGTGGCCGCCATGCGCCCAGCCCTTGAAGCGGTCCACCACATAAGTCAGGCCGGAACTGCCTTCGGTGAGGTAGGGCGTGTCTATCTGCGCGATGTTCCCCATGCATACCACCTTGGTGCCGGGGCCGGCGCGAGTGATCAGGGTCTTCATCTGTTTCGGGGTGAGGTTTTGCGACTCGTCTATGATGATGTATTTGTTCAGGAAAGTACGGCCTCGCATGAAGTTGAGCGATTTTATCTTGATGCGCGAGCGGATCAAATCGCGTGTTGCCGCGCGCCCCCAGTCGCCCCCTTCATCGTCGGTCTTGTTCAATACGTCCAGATTGTCGTCCAGCGCGCCCATCCACGGGGTCATTTTTTCTTCCTCGGTGCCGGGCAGAAAGCCGATGTCTTCGCCGACCGGCACGGTCACGCGGGTGATGATAATCTCGGAATAGAGTTTGGCTTCAAGCGTTTGCATCAGCCCCGCCGCCAGCGTCAGCAGCGTCTTGCCGGTGCCCGCCTGTCCCAGCAGGGTGACGAAATCAATCTCCGGGTCGAGCAACAGATTCAGCACGAAATTTTGCTCGCGGTTGCGCGCCACGATGCCCCACACGTTGTGCTTGCTGTTGGTGTAGTCGGTCAGGGTACGCAGCAGGGCGGAGGTGTCGTTTTGTTCCAGCACGATGGCGTGAAACGGCGTGTCATCTTCCTTGAAGACGAACTGGTTGAGGAACAGCGCCCCGCACAACGGCCCATGTATCTGGTAAAAAGTGTGTCCGTCCTGCTGCCAGGATTTCAGCTCCTTGCCGTGCGTTTCCCAGAAATTCGCGGGCAGTTCCAGCGCGCCGGTGTAGAGCAGGTCGGTATCTTCCAGCACTTTGTCGTTGAAATAGTCCTGCGCCTCCAGACCCAGCGCACGCGCCTTGATGCGCATGTTGATGTCCTTGCTGACCAGGATCACCGCGCGTTCGGGTTGCTGCTGTTGCAGGCCGATGATGACCCCCAGAATCGCGTTGTCGGCTTTGCCGAGTTCGAGATTTTGCGGCAGCTCGTGCTTGACGAAGCTGGTTTGCAGAAACAGCCGTCCGGTGCTGTTCTGGTGCGCGTCGGAATGTAGCGCGATGCCTTCCTCGATGTTGCGCGGCGCGTCGTTGACGATTTCGTCCAGGAAACGGCTGACCTGGCGCGCGTTGCGCGCCACTTCGGTCATCCCCTTTTTCTTGTTGTCCAGCTCCTCCAGCACAAACATCGGCAGGCAGATGTCGTGTTCCTCGAAGCGGTACAGACTGGTCGGGTCGTGCAGCAACACGTTGGTGTCCAGCACGAACAGCTTGGTGTCGGTGCGTGGGGTATCGGTTTGCTTTACCGCTTTTTTGCGTGGGGGCATGACGTTCCTTTAGGCTATGTCGCTGTTAAACAGGGGTTGCTGCGATAAGTGTGATTGCACTACATTATCTTCATAACATATTGATTATAAACAATAAAAATACACAAACCACGCTTTCCCTCTTTCAGTGGGAGGGCATGGCTAATCCTTAAAACCGCAGTTTAATCCGCAGATTAACGCAGATTAACGCAGATTAACGCAGATTAACGCAG